>NZ_LWFF01000306.1 GCF_001635685.1 Erythrobacter sp. HI0063 | reverse complement strand
GCGGGCGATGCTGGCCTTTCGGTGTTGCGTAGCGGCTATGGCCTCGCTGCGCCCGACTATCTCAAGGGAGACCCCGAACGCCTGAGCGGTTACGTGACGGCTGAGCGGCTGGCGCGCATGAACCGGCAGGGGATGCACGGCACGTTCGCACAGGACCCTGCGGACTATCGCAAAGATCCCGGTTACGTGGTGCCGCGCGAGACTGTGGCGCAATTCTTCGACACGCCCACGCCCGAAACGGGTCTTCCGCCTGAGAAAGAGCGCGAATATCTCGGCCTGCTGAAAACGGGGACGCTCGAGCAAATCAACGGCTTCCTGTCCGCGAACGGCTACGAGACGACGCGGCCCGAAGACCTAGCCGCATGGGTGGCGGAGCGAGACGCGGGCGGGGATGTGACTCCCTCGATTGGCTACGCGGCTGCACCGCCGATTATGATCGACGGCGGGGGCGAGGCGCTGGGCGCTGGCATTCGGAAATATGCTTCGGGCTTCCTTGCTGGTGGTCTGGATGAACTCGGGGCCGTGGTCGATACGCTGGGCGGGACTCCGGGACGGGAAAACGTCTTCACCAGCGACCGACGCCTTGCGGACATCTGGGCAAATAATCAGCGCCAGAATGCCGCTACGCTGTCCTATGACCAGACGAATTACCCGGTGGCCTCTACGCTCGGCGAATTGTCGGGCGGGCTCACTTCGGGCTTTGTCCTGCCATGGGGGGCCGGGGCTCGCACCGTTCCGCAGATGGCCAAGGTCGGCGCGGCATGGGGCGGGGCCGGTGGTTTCCTCAGCACTGACGGAACGGTCACGGATCGCCTGAAGGGTGCGGCCATCGGCGCGCCTATCGGTGCAATCGCCGAACCTGCGCTGGGTAAGGCGGTGGAGGCGCTCGCTCCGCTGGTGTCGCGTGGTGCCCGTGCCTTAACGGGTCGCGGCGGTAATTCGACTGCTCGCGCGGCTGGCGATGCTTCTGCCGATATTCCCCCGCCCCCGGCTGGATTCACACTGGACCCGCCTTCGGGTGCGGGGCGTGTCGGTGATAGTGCCGATGGGTTCACCGCTGCCGATCTGGCAGGCCCAGCGGACGACATTCCCCCGCCGCCCGCTGGCTTCGTTCTCGATCCTCCCTCGTCGCAGGCGATGGCCAGCGATCCGATGCCGTCGCTCTCGATGGCGTCACCTCCCCTCGGTTCGACGCGCCGCCTGCTCGATCCCACCAGCCGGGCGCAGCTCATGTCCTCGGCGGCGAATATCCAGCCGCGCGATATGCTCCCCATGCCGTCGAACTTTGTCGATGGTGTGGAGGAAGCCGCTGCGATCGATGCCGGCCGATTTGTGGAAGCCCGCACCCCAAACGAGCGAACGGGACTGGAGCGCCGCACTGTCGTAAACTGGAGGGGCGAGGACATTCCCAAAGTCGGGCCTACCGACATGGTGGGTTGGCTTCGTTCGCGTGGTGGCTTGCGTCCCGATGAGGGCGGCGAACTGTTCGCCATGGGCGTAAACAATGCGGCCCGGCGGGGTCTGGACTTCGTGGGCCAGGAAGCGCGGTTCGGCCCGCTGGTCGATCCTGACGGCATGTCGCTGGACGATGCCGCGCTTGAGGCATGGGAAGCCGGGTTTTTCCCCGAGCATACCGACCGCCCCGATGTGAACACGTTCCTAGACGCGCTGCGCGATACCTATGACGGCAACAGCGGTCGCCGGTTCCGGCTGGACGATCAGCCCGAGATTGATGCCTATTATGCTGTCCAAGGGGAGCGGTTCGATCTCGAACAGCAACGCGAGGCCGTGGGTGGTCCGGTGTGGCAGGATCGGTCTGGTGCTGGCGATGATGCCGCGCCGTTTGCTCCGCCTGAGGCTTACGAAGAGTGGCCGTCCGAAGCCATCGGGCGCGTCGGCAATATCGACGTGTCGAAGCTCGATAGCCCGCAGGATATTTCCCGCGCCCTGAAGAACTCCTACAACGCCGTGGGCGGGTTCGATGCCGCAACCCGTGGACGGATCACACAGGCCGAGACCGAGCGGCTGGCGTCCGAGCTTAATATGTCGCCCGAGAAGCTGCTGGCGCGGCGGAAGGGTCAGGCGTTCAATGCGGAAGAGGCTCTAGCGGCCCGTCGCATTCTCGCGAAATCGGGCAACGAGCTGGTGAACGCTGCCCGCTCGATCCAGCGCATGGACATGCCCGGTGAGGAACTGCTCGCCGAGTTTCGCCAGAAATGGATGCGGCATGTCGCGATCCAAGAACAGGTGTCGGGCATGACAGCGGAAGCTGGACGCGCGCTCGCCCAATTCCGGCAGGCGGCGGATAGCCGCGAAGTCCGCACCGATATTTTGAACGGCCTCATTCGTGGCGGGGGAGGACAAAAGGGCCTGAAGGATGCCGCCGACCGACTGCTTGAAGCTGTGGAATTGGGACCGGGCAAGTTCAACGCGCTGGCGGAGAAGGCCGCGAAGCCAAAATTCCGCAACAAGGTGGGCGAACTCTACATCAACTTTCTGCTGTCGAACCCGCCGACGCACATCGTCAACATGGTGTCGAACACGATCACGGCGATGGCGCAGATTCCCGAATATGCGACTGCCTCGATCATCGGCGCTGGTCGCAAGGCGGTTCTCGGCAAGGCGGCGAAAGAGCGGATCACTGGCAGCGAAGTAGGCGCGCGCACCTTCGGTCTGGTCCAAGGCACAAAAGAGGGCATGTCGCTATTTGCCCGCGCGCTCCGCACTGGCGAGGCTGACGATTTCGTCAGCAAGGTGGAGGGCGACGAGTTCAAGGCAATCTCGGGTTGGAAAGGCGGGCTGGTCCGCATTCCCACGCGTCTGCTCACGGCGGAGGATCAGCTTTTCAAGGGCATTGCCCGGCGGATGGAATTGAACGCTCAGGCGGTGAGGATCGCCAATCGTGAAGGGCTGAAGGGCGACGCTCGGGAACAGCGCATCGCTGGACTGCTGGCCGATCCTACCGACGACATGCTTGAACGCTCGATGGACTACGGGCGTTATCTCACGTTCCAACGAAAACTGACGGGGTTCGGCGCAAACATCTCGCAAGCGAGTGCCAGCAACCTGCTTGCGAAGGTGGTCGTTCCGTTCGTGCGGACCCCCATCAATCTCCTGAAGTTCGCAACCGAACGATCCCCCGCCGCTCCGTTCCTGCCTGAATGGCGGGCGGACATTCGCGCTGGTGGTGAACGTCGCGACCTCGCGTTGGCGAAGGTCATGCTCGGGACCGGTTTGGCCACCCTCATGTATCAGGCCGCGCTCGAAGGGCGGATTACCGGCGCCATTCCGTCCGATCCGAAGAAAGCCAAGCTGCTCTACGCTGACGGCTGGCAGCCCTACAGCGTCAAGATCGGTGACCGCTATGTGAGCTATTCCCGCCTTGATCCGCTCTCGACCACCATCGGCGTTGCGGCGGATATGGCAACGCTCCCCGATGGAATGAGCGACCGGGAAAAAGAGGACATGGGGACCATCTTGGTTGCCTCCATCATGGGCAACCTCGCCAGCAAGACGTGGCTATCCGGCGTGTCATCCTTCACTGAGGCTTTGACCGATCCGGGCCGAAATGCGGACGCATGGTGGCAGCGCACCGTCAGCGCGTTTGCCGTGCCAGCCGGGGTTGCGGGTGCCGCGCGTGCGATCGATCCCGTCGCCCGTCGTCGCGAGACGCTGGAGCAATCCATTCAAGCCCGTGTGCCCGGCATGACCGACGGCCTATTGCCCCGTCGCGATGTGTTCGGCGAGGTGGTTCCTATCGATAGCCTTGGCCCGGACTTCCTATCGCCGTTCTGGCAATCGCAGGCGAGACACGATCCTGTCGTAGCCGAAATGCTCAGGATCGGCGGCGGGGTATCTGCGCCCGGAAAGACATATACCGAGGATGGCGAGCGGATAGACTACGCGCCCGAAACCTATGATCGCTATCACGAGATTGCGGGGCGCCTGACCTACAACAGCTTGCTGGGCCTAATTGGTTCGCAGCCCTACCAAGCGATGGACGACAACGCGAAGCGCAAGGCCGCGAAGAAAGCCGTAGCGAAGGCTCGCAAGGCGGCGCGGGGCGTGCTGGACGACATGAGTTATTCGCTCCCGGCTCGCGGTGCGTCGGGCTCGCTGCCATCGTTCAAAGAGCCGTCGCCGTCTCGGGGTGGACCCCCCAGCTCGGATGACATTCCTCCGCCTCCGCCGGGCTTTACGGTCGAAGGCGAGAGTGCGGGCGTCAACGTCTTCCGGGATCTTCAACAGGCCATCCCCGGCGTCCGGATTACCTCGGGCTATCGCTCGCCGGAATATCAGGCGGATATGCGACGGCGTGGCTATCGACCGGCGGCGAACAGTCGGCACCTCGACGGCGGGGCGCTCGATCTGGCCCCACCGCCCGGCAAGTCGATGTCATGGCTCGGCGCTCGGGTGCGCGAAGCCTATCCCGACGCGAAGGTTCTCAACGAAGGCGATCACATCCACGCTGAGTTCCCCGGCTACTACGGCGCCCCGGTCCTCGGCGGTGCGCGCTCGGCTGGTCTCAGCAATCCGAATGCTGGCATTCCGCCCCCGCCGCCTGGGTTCACATTGGACTGAGCATGGCGAAGAAACCTGCAACAATAGGCCGGAAACAGGATGGCACGTTCAAGCCCGGCCAGTCCGGCAACCCTGCTGGCAGGCCCGTAGGTGCCCGGCACGCGACAACGCTGGCGGTCGAGGCGCTGCTAGAGGGGGAGCATGAGAAGTTGACGCGGACAGCCATCGATAAGGCTCTGGAAGGCGACACTACGGCGCTACGTCTCTGCCTTGATAGGATCGCACCGGCCCGGAAAGACAGCCCGGTTTCATTCGTCCTGCCGAAAGTCGAAAGCGCTCAGGATGCCGTGGCGGCGTCGTCGGCATTGCTCGCGGCGGTGGCCTCGGGTGAGGTCACGCCGGACGAAGCGGGGCGGGTTATGGCGCTGCTGTCGGCCCACAAGGTGCTGGCGACTGTCTCCGATCTCGAACTTCGCATCATGGAACTGGAGGCCAAGACATGAGGACATTGACCAAGCGGGTCGAAGCGCTGGAGGCCCGAAAGGGTGAGAACATCGCAAGCGATCCCGCAATTCGCCGATGGCTGGGGATCGAATTGACTGAGGCGGAACAGGCCGAGCTTGCGGCGCGCCCGCCGCTCGAACCCCTGACGGAAGGGCAAGCGAGGGAGTTTTACGAATGGTGGCACAACGATTGCCGGGGGCCTTATCGATGCGCGGCCTGAGTCAGCGGGTCGCAGCGTTGGAGGCGAGGCAGCATGTGGGGGCGTCGTGGCTTACGATCATCCAGCGCGCGGGCCAGACCGAAGAACAAGCGACGGCAGCATATGAGGCGGAGCATGGTCCGATTGGCGATGCCAGCCGCTCGCTTCGAATCTTCATCCGCAAGCCGGGGTGCGTCCATGCGTAGTCTGGTCGCGAGGGTGGAGGCGCTCGAGCGTAAACAGCCGGATGCGTTTATCCGCCCGGTGCTGCTGGTATGCCCCGGTAATGATCCGCAGGCATTATTGGCGGACTGGTTCGCGAAGAACGGGCCATGCGATGCGGAGCCCCTTTTCGTGCATCTGGTGGGGGTGAAACCCGACCGTGTGTAAAGCGTGTGTAATGAGGCGCGGAACGAATCGACGGTTCCGGGAATGTTCCGGATGGCCCATTTCCGCCAATTCTCCAATGAGGACAGAGCGTTAGGAACCGCTCAGCATTGCCGGGAATGTTTGGCGACTAGACTTAAAATCCCCTGTCCTTTGGACGTGCGAGTTCGAGTCTCGCCACCCGCACCATTGCGCCAGCGGCAGCGATTTTCGCCGTTGGGCGCCCGTCCCGCTTACTCCATTTTAACCTGGCTTCTATAGAAGATGTTGGTGTGGTCGGCCGCATCCGGTGGACTGATTTGGTGCTAAGAAACAGGGACTTGCGGCACTATGGGCTATCCGGAAGCGAATTTTGAAAAGGCTGAGGTCGAGACGCCGAATCGCGATCAGCGCGGCGCGACTCGCTACACCTCGCTGATTCGCTCGGCCAAGCTCATCTGCGGTTCGGGAGAATTCGTCTGCGTGATTCGCGACGTTTCGGCGACCGGGATTTCGCTGCGCACCTTTCACCGCTTGCCGAGCGGGGACCGCATGGCGCTGGAATTGCCGAACGGCGATGCGTTCGAGCTTCAAAAGGTTCGGTCCGAGGGGCGGGAGGGGAGCTTCACCTTCCTGACGCCCGTTCCGGTCGAAAAACTGATCCGCGAAGCGCCCGATTATCCGAAGCGCCAGCTACGCCTCAATATCGAAATGCCGATCGAGGTTTCCTGCCTGACCGGGCGCGGACAGGCGATCACGCGCAACCTGTCTCAACAGGGCGCGTGCATCGATTGCGACGTGCCCCTTGCGATCGCGCAGACCGTCAAGCTGACCAGCGGCGATCTGCCCGAAATCCGCGCCAAGGTCCGCTGGCGGCGCGCGCCCGAATACGGGCTGGTGTTCGACAACACGTTCTCGCTATCCGATTTCGCGTGCATGGCCGCATCGATCCAGAGCCCGGTTTTGCTGTCCGAGTAAATCAGGCCGGCCGAAAATCCATCGCCACGCCGTTGATGCAGTGGCGCTTGCCGGTCGGTTTCGGGCCATCGTTGAAGATATGGCCCAAATGCCCGCCGCAATCGGCGCAATGGACTTCGGTGCGCGGATAGCCGAGCTTGAAATCGCGGCTGGTGCCGACGCCGCCGGGCATCGCATCCCAGAAACTGGGCCAGCCCGTCCCGCTTTCGAACTTCGTGCGCGAGGAATAGACCGCGTTGCCGCAGCCCGCGCAGGCATAGACGCCCTTGCGCTTTTCCTCATTCAGCGGGCTGGAATAGGGCCGTTCGGTCCCTTCTTGGCGCAGGACGGTGAATTCCGCCTTCGTCAGGCGCTTCTTCCATTCCGCCTCGCTGCGCGCGACGGGGAAGCTCTTGGCCTGGGCATCGCTGCCACAGGCGGCGAGCACGGCGGTGGCCGCGCCGGTCCCCAGAATGCCGAACAGGCCGCGGCGAT
Organism: Erythrobacter sp. HI0063; assembly: GCF_001635685.1. GTDB lineage: Bacteria > Pseudomonadota > Alphaproteobacteria > Sphingomonadales > Sphingomonadaceae > Qipengyuania. Next base: position 84,320 of record NZ_LWFF01000306.1, on the reverse strand, counting down.
GCGTGGTGAAGGTTTTGGTCTTGGTCATGGTCGTCACCGTAAACGAACGGGCCTGAACCCATGCTTGATCGCCCGAAAACCCCCGAACGTCAGAATGTCGAGACCTGGACTTCCAGCTTGCGGAAGCCATGGACGAAATTGGCGCGCACACGCTCGACATCGCCCACCACATCGACGCGCAGGCGACGTTTGTGCATTTCTTCGAGCAGGATCTTCAATTGCAATTCCGCCAGCCGCGCGCCGACGCAGCGATGGATGCCGTAACCGAAGGCGATATGCCGCCGGGCATTGTCGCGGGTGAGGTCGAGCGCGTCGGGATTCTCGAACACGTCTTCGTCGCGATTGGCGCTGAGATACCAGAGAACGACCTTGTCGCCCTTCTTGATCGTCTGGCCGAACACCTCGGTATCCTCGGTGCAGGTGCGGCGCATATGCGCGAGCGGCGTCTGCAGGCGCAGCATTTCCTGCACCGCATTGGGAATGACCGACGGGTCTTCCTCGAATTTCCGGCGCTCGTCCGGGTTCTTGTCGAGCTGGTAGACGAAGCCGCTCATCGAATTGCGGGTGGTGTCGTTACCGCCCACGATCAGCAGCACCAGATTGCCCATGAATTCCTCGGGCCGCATCTGGTTCATCGCTTCGGAATGAATCATCATCGAGATGAGATCGTCGCCCGGCTCGGGGTCCTGCATCCGCTCGGCCCAGAGCGACTGGAAATAGGCGCCCATTTCGTGGAGGATTTCCCAGCGCATCTTGTCCAGTTCGCGCACCGAGGCGAGCTCGGTATCGCCCGACCAGTCCGACCAGAAGGTCAGCAGGCGGCGATCTTCCCAGGGGAAGCCGAACAGGATGGCGAGCATGCCGGTGGTGAGCTCGATCGAAACCTTATCGACCCAGTCGAAGGTTTCGCCATGCGGCAGGCGGTCCAGCACTTCGCCGGTGCGCTGGCGGATCTCGGCCTCCATCGCGGTCATCGCGCTGGGGGTGAACTTCGGCGCGACGGTGCGGCGCTGGCCGGTGTGTTCGGGACGATCCATGGCGATGAACATCGGCAGCTCGCGCCGATCGACGCCTGTCTCGGCCAATTCCTCCTCGCTCAGACGGTTGAGGATGGTGATCCCGCCATGCTCCCAGCTCGACGAGAACGTTTCCGGCAGGGCCTCGATATGCTGGATCGCCTTATGGCCGACGACCGCCCAATAGGGGCCGAAGGGGCTTTCGGGGATGTAATGCAGCGGCCCGGCCTCGCGCATTTCGCGGAAGATCGGATGCCAGGTGTTTTCGGCATAGATGTCGCTGCGGCTGACATCCCATTTGTGCGGATGGCTGGGCCGGTGCTCGGGATGCTGATCGAAATGCGATTTGAGCGCTTCGTAGGCGCTCGGCTCGCGGCGGACTTCCGGCCGCTGGATGGGGGCGGTGGCCATGTTCTCTCTCCATCGGCGGCGACTCCTTGGCGGTCGCTCGTCCTGGCTTCGCATCCTGCCGCAACTGACATGGGTGTCAACAGGGTTGCGATTGAAAACCCAATCCGGTCCCCGCAGCGTCAGACGGCAGGCGCGCCCTTGTTTTTCGGCTTGCGGCCGGCAGGCCCCGATTTCATCACCTTGCGCCGGAACAGGCGCGCGCCCACCCGCACGAAGATCGCGACCCACATGACCTGCCAGACCAGCGCGAGCAGATGGGGCCACAGTGCTGCCGATTGCGCCGCGCGGCCCACCATCGCGTAGGGCGAGGATAGCGGGAAGATGCAGGCGAACAGCTCCATCGGCGATCCGATATCGGTCATCGCGAAAGTCGCCAGGAAGAACACCGCCAGTTGCGCGATGGTGGCGGGCATGGACAGGGTCTGCACATCGCGCACCGTCGCCGCCATCGAGCCGACGGTGAGGAAGATCGACCCGATCAGGAGATAGGCGAGCGCGAAATAGACGACGAACAGCGCGACGAAGAGGGGCCAGCCGATTGCGGGCGCAACCAGCGCAGGGATCGCCGCCCCGCCGAGCAGGATGGCCACGCCTGCAATCGCGCCCCACACCGCCAGACCCACGAAGCTGACGCCGAGCATGGCGAACAATTTGCCCACGAACACGGCATCCATCGGAATCGCGGCGGCGAGGATTTCGATGATCTTGTTGGCCTTTTCCTCGACCAGATTGGACAGCACCATTCCGGCCAGCAGCATGGTGAGCAGGAACAGGAGCGTAATCCCTGCCGTGGCGGTCCCGGTCTGCGCGGTGCGCGCGCTGGCGACGCTGCTGCTGGTGGGATCGAGCACGACGCTGGGATAAGTCGCGCTGTCACCCATGGCACGCGCAGCCAGCAGAGCGACGCGGCCGCGCCACCGCTCGATCTGGTCCGGCGTTCCGGTAAGGCGCGGCGCGGCGAGCGACCCGGTCAGGACCGCGCCGAAATTGCGGTCGCGGTCTTTCAGAAGCGCGCGGGGCTCCGTATCGTTCGCGCGTACCGCCTCGACGATCGGCAGGTCCACCAGCGGCGCGAGTTCCGCATAGGCGCGGCGCAGATCCGCGGTCTCCTGCGGCGACAGGATCACTGCGAGCCGCGCCGGTTCCGCGCTGCCCGCCGCCTTCGCGCCGAGCATGCCTGCGCCGAGGCTGATTCCGCCGAAGAAGATCGGGCCGAGCAGGAAGAGGAGGAAGGCCTTGCTGAACAGGATCGCGCGCATGTCGCGCCGGGCGATCACCCAGGCGGCCTGCCACAGGGAAAGGCGCGAAGCGGTCATGCCGGCACCTCGTCCTTCATCGCCTTCGCCGCTGCGGCGCCTGCGATTTCGACGAAGGCGTCGTGCAGCCCGGCCCGCTCGATGGAGAGCGACAGCACGCCTGCCTCACCCTCGATGAGGCGCTTCAGCAGCGCCTCGATCCCGCCCGCAGGCAGGGGGAAATACCAGAAATGGCTCCCGTCCTTCTTTGGATCGTGCCGTGCGTCATCGGGCAGCGCGGTGCACCATGCGCCTTCGGCTCGGCGAGTTTCCAGCCGCACCTGCGCGGGAATGCGATCGCGCGCGGCATCGACCGATCCGGCATAGGGCACCTTGCCGCCTGCGATGATCGCGACATCGTCGCACAACCGCTCGGCATGGTGAATCACATGGGTGGAGAAGATCACCGTCACGCCGTCGGCGGCGAGCTCGCGTATCATCACTTCCAGCTTGCCCTGATTGATCGCGTCGAGGCCGCTGAAGGGTTCGTCGAGCACCACCAGACGCGGGCGATGGACCAGCGTGCCGAGCAGCTGGACGGTCTGCGCCATGCCCTTCGATAATTGGCGGATCTGGCGGTCCACCGCGTGGCCGAGGCCGTGCGCTTCCATCAATTCGCGCCCCCGCCTGCGGCCTTCGTCAAGCGGCAGCCCCCGCAGCGCGCCCATGAAGGCGATCGCCTCGTCGCATTTCATCGCCGGATACAGGCCGCGCTCCTCGGGCAGGTAGCCGATCAGGCGCGCGATATCGTGCGGGCGGTCATGGCCGAAGACGCGGCGAACACCCTCGTCCGGGTCGATAATGCCCAGCAGCATTCGCAGGGTCGTCGTCTTGCCCGCGCCGTTGGGGCCGAGAATACCGTAGATCGCGCCTTCGGGCACAGAGAGGTCCACGCCGTCCACTGCCAGCGTATCGTCGAAGCGCTTGACGAGGCCTTTTGCTTCGATCGCCAAAGTCTCGATTAGGGGAGTTTGCGCTTGGGTTGCCATCCGGGTGCAGGTAACCGGCACGCGTGAACCGGAGCAACAGCAGATTGGTTAACGCCACGTCTTTTCAGGAGGATCTGCGCGCCGAAGCGACCGCGCTCGGCTTCGCGGCCTGCGGCTTCGCGAGCGCGGCCACCGATCCTCTGAATGGAGAGCGGCTGGAGCAATGGCTGGGCGAGGATCGCCATGGCTCGATGGAATGGATGGAAGCGAGGAGGGAGCAGCGCGCCTCCCCACAAGGCCTCTGGCCCGACGCGCGGAGCGTCATCGCCTTGGGCATGAGCTACGCGCCCGACGGCGATCCGCTGTCTCTGGAGAGCGATTCCGAAGCCGCGCGCATCTCCGTCTATGCGCAGGGGCGCGATTATCACGACGTCGTGAAGAAGGCACTGAAAGCGCTCGCCCGCTGGATGATCGCGCGTGAGCCGGAAAGCGAATTGAAGGTCTTCGTCGACACCGCGCCGGTGATGGAAAAACCGCTCGGTCAGGCGGCGGGGATCGGCTGGCAGGGCAAGCACACCAATCTGGTCAGCCGCGATCACGGCAGCTGGCTGTTTTTGGGCGCGATCTACACGACACTCGATCTCGCCCCAGACGCGCCGGGCCGCGATCTGTGCGGATCGTGTCACAAGTGTCAGGATGCCTGCCCGACCGACGCCTTTCCCGCGCCTTACCAATTGGATGCGCGGCGCTGCATTTCCTATCTGACGATCGAACACAAGGGACCGGTGGCGGAAGAATTCCGCGCCGCTCTGGGCAACCGCATCTATGGCTGCGACGATTGCCTGGCGGTCTGCCCTTGGAACAAGTTCGCCGACACGGCGCACCGCCACCTGAAGCTCGCCCCGCGCGAAAAACTGGTCGCGCCCCGCCTCGCCGAATTTCTCGGCTTCGACGATGCGGGCTTTCGCCAGTTCTTCTCCGGCTCTCCCATTAAGCGCATCGGGCGCGACCGGTTCGTGCGAAACTGCCTCTATGCGGCGGGAAACAGCGCGGATCCGCAATTGTTGGAGCAGGTCGAAAGCCTGCGCGGCGACTCCGATCCGGTGGTGCGCGACGCGGCCGACTGGGCCGCTGCGCGGCTCAGAGAAGCTCCTTGAGCGGAACCTCGCCGTCCGCCAGCAGCTCCGGATCGATTTCGGCGCGCGCTTCGATCAGTTTCTTGCCCTGAACGTAATCCTTGACCCGGTTGACGCAATCGAGCGCGATCACGCGGCCTTCCTTGAGATAGACGACCGAAAAGCTGCGCGCTTCGGGATCGCCGCGCAGCACCGCTTCGTCATGATCGAGCGAGAGGCCGACCGTCTGCAGCTTGAGATCGTACTGGTTCGACCAGAACCACGGCACGGCCTCGTAAGGTTGCTTGTCGCCCATGATCGCCTTCGCGGTGCAGGTCGCCATGTCGTGAGCGTTCTGCACCGATTCCAGGCGGATCACCGCATTGTCGGCGAAGGGATTGGCATGCGCCGCGCAGTCGCCGATCGCGTAGATATCGTCCACGCTGGTGCGGCAATATCCGTCGACGTCCACGCCGTTCGATCCCGCCGCGCCTGCGGCGATCAGCGGGCCGACCGAGGGGACGATGCCGATCCCGACCACCACGATGTCGCAGGCGATCGCTTCGCCCGCATCCGTGATGACGGCGGCAACTCGCCCATCCTTGCCCTCGATCCGTTCGACTGCGGTTTCCAGCCGCAGGTCGACGCCCTGGCGGCGGTGTTCCGCTTCGTAGAAGCCGCTCAATTCCTCGCCCGCGACGCGGTTGAGCACGCGGCGCTGCGCTTCGAGAACCGTGACTTCGCAGTCGAGCTTGCGCAGGATCGCTGCCGCCTCGAGCCCGATATAGCCCCCGCCGACCACTACCGCGCGGCGCGCGCCGGTTTCGAGATCGGCGCGAATGGCATCGACGTCCATGCGGTGGCGCACCGAATGAATGCCCGCAAGGTCCGACCCGGGACATGACAGGCGGCGCGGATCGCCCCCGCCAGCCCAGATAAGCTTGCGATAGCCGATCCGTCGCCCGTCACCCAGAACGACTTCCCGCGCCATCGCATCGACTTCGGAGACGTTGACGCCCAGTTCGACCGCAACGCCCTTGTCCTCCCAGAAGGAGGGCGGACGGATCAGGATACGCTCAAGCGGCTTGTCGCCGGCGAGATATTCCTTCGACAGCGGCGGGCGCTCGTAGGGCGGGGTGCGATCGCGGCTGAGCATGAGGATCGAATCCTCGTGCCCCTGCTGGCGCAGCGCGATGGCGGCCTGTGCGCCGCCATGCCCCGAACCCACGATGACGATATCGGCTCTCTCCATGTCGGCGGGGATTGCCGTTCGAACGCCTGCGGTCAAGCCGCGCCTACCGACCGAGCAGGTTCCGGGCCATGCTGGCGATCTGGGCCAGCGCAGCCGGAGCGACCGGGTTTTGCGCGTGGGCGCGGTTCACCATGGTGCGGAACTGGCGCACCGCCACCTCGTTCTCGCCCGTCCATTTCTCGATCATCGCCGGCATGTCGTCCTTGGCGCCCTTGCGACGCGACAGGCGGCGCAGGAAGTCGATCCGCATCTGCTGGAAATCGCGCGCGAGCCCGGCGACGAGCAGGCGTTCCCACACATCCGAGGGATCCATCATCGCCGAGGTCGCCTGCGCCCAGTCGAGGCCGAGGGCAGCGCCCAGCTCGGTAAAGGCGCGGGTCAGCGAGCAGGTCTCGATCTCCTGATCGCGCGACAGCTTGGCAAGGCCGACCGAGCCGTCCATCTCGAACAGATGCGCCACGCGTGCCGCCAGAGGGGCGGGCGCGCCGATCGCGGCCATTTCGCCGATCAGCTTGCCCGATTGCTGGCGGGTTTCTTCTGCCAGCAGATTGTCGGTCTCTTCGCTCAGGCGTTGGACGCCTGGGCTCAGTTCTTCGAGCACGGTTCCGAAATCGCCGCTGCCGACGCCTGCGCCGATCAGGTCGGCCATCTGGATGCGCAGACCGCGCGCCGCCTGGTCGAACAGCTGAAGCCGCGCGGCCTCGGGCATGTCGGCCGTGTCGATATCGGCCCAGAGCGCTTCCATGTCGAACAGCTGCGATGCGACCACGAAGGCCGCAGCCACCTGGTCGAGCGTGGCGCCTTCCTCTTCGGCGAGCTCGAACGGATGGACGAGGCCCATGCGATTGACGATCCGGTTGGCGAGCTTGGTCGCCACCAATTCGCGGCGCAGACGATGGCTGAGGATTTCCTCGCGGTATTTGGTCTGCATCGGTTCGGGGAATGCCGAAAGGAGCAACGGTTCGAGCGTTTCGCCCTGGCTGAGCGGGCTCTTTTCGATCGAGTCCTGAAGGGCGAGTTTGGTCGAAGACAGGAGCACGGCGAGCTCGGGGCGAGTCAGGCCCAGGCCGTCGCTTGCGCGGCGCCCAAGCGTCTCATCATCGGCGAGGCCTTCGGTCCGCCGGTCAAGATTGCCGCCTTCCTCCAGCTTTTCGATCAGGCGTAATTGCGCTTCGGCCGCGCGCGAACCGCCGATTTCCGCGATCGAGAGGGCGAGCGCCTGCATCCGGTTGTCTTCCAGCACCAGCTCGGCAACTTCGTCGGTCATCGTTTCGAGCAGGGCATTGCGCTTGGGCTCGGACAATTTGCCCGCCCGCTGCGCCGCGGCCAGCGCGATCTTGATGTTGACCTCGTTATCCGAACAATCGACGCCCGCCGAATTGTCGATGAAGTCGGTATTGATGCGCCCACCGTCCAGCGCGAATTCGATCCGGCCTGCCTGCGTCACGCCCAGATTGGCGCCTTCGCCGATGACCTTGGCGCGGACATCGCCCGCATCCACGCGCACCGCATCGTTGGCGGGATCGCCGACCTGCACGTTGTTCTCGCGTTCGGCCTTGATGTAGGTGCCGATGCCGCCGAACCAGATCAGATCGACCTGCGCCTTCAGGATCGCGGAGATCACCGCGTCGGGCTCGTGCGTCGCTTCGCTGAGGCCCAGCGCCTTTTGCGCCGTCTTGGACAGGGTCACGCTCTTGGCGTCGCGCCGGAATACGCCGCCTCCGCGCGAGATCAGCTTGTCGTCGTAATCCTCCCAGCTCGATCGCGGCAGGGCGAACAGGCGCTGGCGCTCCGTGAAGCTTGCCTTGGGATCGGGTTCGGGATCGATGAAGATATGGCGATGGTCGAAAGCTGCGACCAGCTTGATCGCTTTCGACAGCAGCATGCCGTTGCCGAACACGTCGCCCGACATGTCGCCACATCCGACGACCTCGATCGGCTCGCTCTGCACGTCGACGCCCATTTCGCGGAAATGCCGCTGGACGGACACCCATGCGCCCTTGGCGGTGATGCCCATCGCCTTGTGGTCGTATCCGTTGGAGCCGCCGCTGGCGAACGCATCGTCGAGCCAGAAGTCGCGGCTCTGAGCGATGCCGTTGGCGACATCGGAGAAGCGCGCCGTGCCCTTGTCTGCGGCGACGACGAAATAGGGATCGTCGCCGTCGAGGATCCGGACGCTGTCGGGATGCACGACTTCGTCGTCGACGATATTGTCGGTGACCGACAGCAGCGTGCGGATGAAAACTTCGTAGCTGCTCTGGCCTTCCGCCGCCCAGCCATCGCGGTCGAGCACGGGATCGGGCAATTGCTTGGGATAGAAGCCGCCCTTCGCGCCGGTGGGCACGATGACCGCGTTCTTGACGCGCTGCGCCTTCATCAGGCCGAGGATCTCGGTGCGGAAGTCGTCGCGCCGATCGGACCAGCGCAGGCCTCCGCGCGCCACCGCGCCCGCGCGCAGGTGAATGCCTTCGACCCGGCGCGAATAGACGAAGATTTCGCGCCAGGGGATCGGTTTGGGCAGATTGGGGACGAGCTTGGAATCGATCTTGAACGCCAGTGCCTCGCCCGCCGCCGGAGCGAAGGCATTGGTGCGCAGGATCGCGTCGATCAACGCGCGATAGAGGCGCAGCAGGCGGTCGTCGTTGATCGCCTGAACCTTGGCGAGTCCGCGCTTGATGGCGGCTTCGGCATCCGCGATGGCATCGTCCCGGCTGGACCCGAATTCGGGATCGTGGCGCGCGGTGAACAGCGCGATCAGCGCGCGGGTCACGTCGCGGGCACCGCTCAGCGCATCGACTACGGTGAAGATCGTGAATCCCATGCCGGTCTGGCGCAGATAGCGATAGAAGGCCCGCAGCCAGTTCGCTTCGCGCGCGGTCAGTCCGGTTTCGGCGACAAGGCGATTGAAGCAGTCGTTTTCCGCTTCGCCGTTCAGAACGGCAGCGATCGCTTCCTCGATCGCTTCGGCGCGATCGACCAGCGTTTCGGCCTCGATACCCGGATTCAGGCGCAGCGCGAAATCGTGGACCGTGCCCAGGCGGCCATCGTCGAGAACGGTCGGCATCTCCGACTGGACGTGAAAGCCGAAATTTTCCAGCGCGGGAACCGCGTCGGACAAAGGCAGGCTGCCTTCGGCCTGATAGAGCTTGAGGCGCAGGGTTTCGGGATCGCCGCTCTGCCCCCGATAAAGGCGGGCGCCGCGCTGGCGCGTTTCGCCATGCTCGCTTTGGCCCTCGGCATGCGTGCCCAAAGCGCGTAGCCGTGCGATATCGAGCGCGGCTTCCGACGCACCGAAGCGCCCGCGATAGGGGGTCGGAAACGATTCGGCCCAGCGCAAGGCGATGGCCGCGGCACGGCTGCCTTCGAATTCCTTCGCCAATTCGGTCTCGACCGCTTCGGTCCAGCCGCGCAGCATGGTTTGCAATTGATCGTCGAGCGCCTTGGCGTCGATTTCTCCCTCACCGTCGCGAATATCGAGGACGAAGCGCAGCATGGCGAGATTGCCGCCTTCGACCTCAAGGCTCCAGTCGAGCATGCGGGCATCCGCGCCCTGTTCGAGCAGGGCCTGGATTTCGAGGCGAACCTGTGTCGCCAGCATGTCGCGCGGCAACCAGACGAAGGCGAACAGATGGCGCGAAAGGGGCGCTTCGACCAGCGCGAGGCGCGGGCGTGGCCGATCGACCAGCGCCATCATATTGGTGGCGATGCGTTCCACGTCCCGTTCGGCGAAACCTACCAGGAGATCGTGCGGCAGCGTGGTCAGCGCATGGACCAGTGCCTTGCCGGCATGGCCGTTATAATCGAAATCGAGCCGCGCTGCGATCGATGCGAGCAGATCCTTGAGGCGCGGCACCGAACGCGGCGGCGCGGCGAGCGCGGCACTGGTCCAGACCCCGGCATGGATGGAAAGCGCGGCAACCTTGCGCCCCTTGCCCTCGCCCTCCCAGCGCGGGACGATGAACAGGTCGAGCGGCACGCGGCGGTGGACGTTGGCGACGCGATTGGCCTTGATGATCAGCGGAACGCGCGTGTTCTTCGCATCCTCGAACCAGGCGAAGGCGCGATCGTAGGAATTTTCGGCGAGCAGATCCTGCGCGCTCTTGCGCACGATACCGAGCGCTTCGGTCGTCTCGCCCTTTTTCGTGCGGACCATATGGCCGAGTTGAGTGAGCATGCCCTGGTTGAGCCAGCGCAGCATTTCCGCGCCCTGTTCGCCCTCCTCCCCGAACGCTTCGATCGCGTCCGCATCGGCCAGCATCGCGCTTTGCAATTTGGGCCAGTCCTGAACCGCCGCGCGCACATCGCCCAGCGTTTCCTTCAGGCTCGCCAGCAATTCGCGGCGCTGACGGGCATCGACGCGCGAAGTTTCGATGTAGATCATCGATTCATAAAAGGCGTCGTCGGGATCGCTATCGAGGATGGTCTCGAGGCTGCGGTCGCTGCCCCGCACGACCGGCACCACGGGATGGACCAGTCGGTCGATCGACAGACCGCTCGCGGCGATGGCGGCGGCGGTGGAATCGACCAGGAACGGCATGTCGTCATTGACGATGGCGATGCGCATGAAGCGCCGCTCTTCGCTAAGGGACTCCAGCGCGATGGCGGAGCGGTTCATGTCCCGCGCCGCTCCGGCTTCGAGGACGAACCGCGCGGCTTCGTGCAGGCGGTCCTTGTCCATCGGATCGTCGCCCGGGAGCAGCGAGTCGCGCATGCGTTCGGCGAGACTTTCGACCAGCTTGGAATCGATGGCGGGCGCCTGCCCGTCGGTCTGTTTCGGGGCGGCTTGCTTGGAACCCATAGAACCTCTCGGCGGGCGCGCCGGAAAGGGCGGCCCGGTCTCTCCTGACGCGCTCTCTCCAGCGCGGGTTTACGTAGCGGCCCCTAGGCCTCTCAAGCGTGAGCCGCAAGCGTGTCGGGCGTGGATCGGGCGGTCAGTGCTTCCATTGCGAGGGCAAGCGAGCGAGTGCGGGCCTGCGGGTCAAAGGTCGCGCCGCCGAACACCACTTCCTCGGCGCCGGTGCGCGCGATGAAGGCCTGGACCTGGCGCGCTACTTCTTCGGGCGTCCCAATGGCGCTCGCCTGGCCGACATGATCGACGATGGCGCGGGCGCGCGGGTCCAGCGAGGCGCGATAATTCGGAATGGTCGGCGGCAGCTTGCCCGGTTTTCCGGTGCGCAGACGGACGAAGGATTGCAGCTGCGAACTCGCCAGCGTCTCCGCCTCCTCGGTAGTGTCGGCGCAGAACAGGTTCATCGCGACCATGACATGCGGCTTGGCGAGCTCTTCGCTGGGCTCGAAGGTTCGCCGATAGATTTCGAGTGCGCCGTCGAGATGGTCGGGCGCGAAATGGCTGGCGAAGGCATAGGGCAGGCCGAGTCGAGCGGCCAGTTGCGCGCCGAACAGGCTCGATCCCAGCATCCACATCTCGACATCGGAGGAATGGCCGGGCGTGGCGCGGATCGCCGTCTCGTCCTCGGCGCTCAGATAGGCGCGCAATTCGACCACGTCCTGCGGAAACATCTCGGCGGCGCGGTGCAGATCCTTGCGCAAAGCGCGTTGCAATTCCGGCCCTGCCCCAGGTGCACGGCCCAGGCCGAGATCGACTCGTCCCGGATACAGCGCGGCGAGCGTGCCGAACTGCTCGGCGATCTGGAAGGGCGTGTGGTTGGGCAGCATGATCCCGCCCGATCCGATGCGGATCGTGCTGGTGGCGCTGGCGATATGGGCGAGCACGACCGAGGTCGCGCCACCGGCAATGCCTTCCATCGCATGGTGTTCGGCCACCCAGAACCGCTTGCAGCCCGACTGCTCCGCCGTGACGGCGAGATCGGTCGCTGCGGCGAGCGCTTCGGCGACCGTGCCGCCTTCGCGGACGGGGACGAGGTCTAGAAGGGAAAAATCGGTCATCGTCCGCGCGGCTCCGTCTGCTGCGTCCCGCCGTCGAGGCGGGTAAGATAGGTGCGTGCCCGGCCCGCTTCCACGCTTTCGGGAGCGACGTCGATCACCGACTGGAAGCTGGCGCGAGCCTGCTCCGCGCGCCCCGCCATCGCGGCGATGACGCCCGCTTCGAGGCCCACCGCCGGATCGCGCGGGGCGAGCGTGGCGGCGTATTCGATATGCCGCTGCGCTTCGCCCAGCCGTTCGAGCCGCCGCGCCAGAGTGGCCGAGAGCAGCCAGGCCTGCGGGTTCGCCGGATCGGCCTCGCGCGCCGCGGCGAGAGCGGCGACCGCGTCGGGAGCCCGATCGCCCGCGACCAATGCGCGGGCAAGATCGGTGTTGAGCCCGGCGGTCAGCGAAGGATCTGCCGCGCTGTCCGCATCGGCGATGGCGCGTTCGAAGGCAGGGATCGCCGCCTCCGCCTCGCCCTGCGCCAGCGCGGCGTGACCGCTCATGCCCGATAGGCGAGCGCGATAGGCGGGATTGGTGATCGGAGCCGCCTCGCGCGCATCATCGAAAGCGATGCGCGCATCGTCGAACCGCTCCTGCCGGACCAGCGACAGGCCGAGACAGTGGAGGGCAGGGGCGCGCTCGTCCGCTGCGGCGGTTTCAAGCCACGCGCGCGCGAAGGCTTCACCTGCTTCGGAATCCTGTCCGGCGCTGGCGAGGCATTCCGACAGGCGCGAGGGCGTGGCGGCGGGTGCCGCTTCCTGCCGCTCGCGTTCGGCGGATCGGCGGCGCTGTTCGGCCACTTCGGGCGGCGTGATCGGCTCCGCGAGGGAGGGGTTCGGCCCGACCTGGGCGAGCATGAGGGAAAGGATCGAGGTGATCATGGCGTCTGAGTCCGTTCGGCGGGAGAGGCGGCGGCGAGGTCACCCACCACGCGCAGCAACAGGGCGATATCCTGCGGGCGCGAGAGGCGGTGATCGCCATCCTTGACCAGCACCACCTGTATGTCGTCCGAACGCAGCTTTTCGGCGAGGCGGAGCGAGATGGCATAGGGCACGTCGCTATCGCGCTGCCCGTGGATGAGGCGCACGGGCATCGATAGTGCAATCGGCCCGTCGAGCTTTTTCGATCGCTCGCCATCGGCGAAGAATTGCGGATAGGTCGGGGTGGGATCGGGGCCGTAGGGATTGCCCTCGAACACCGTCTCCCCGCGCGACAGCTGCGCTTTCTGGTCGGCATCGAAGCCCCAGTCGGTGAAGTCCGGCGCGGCGGCGATGCCGACAAGACCGGCCACGCGGCCACCGAGCGCTTCCGCCACCAGCAGCATCAGCCAGCCGCCCATCGACGATCCGATGAGGATTACATCGCCCTCGATCCGGTCCGTCACCAGTGCGACGACCTCGTCCCGCCAACGCGACAGCGTGCCATCGGCGAATGCGCCGTCGCTCTCGCCGCAGCCCGAATAATCGAGCAGGAGGCATTCGCGCCCGCTTTCGCGCGCCCAGTCGATCAAAGCGGTCGCCTTGCTGCCCGCCATGTCGGACATATAGCCGGGCAGGAAGACGAGGGCGGGGCCGGTGCCGGGAATATGGCGGTAGGCGATCCGGCGCCCCTCCGGCCCTTGGAAATATTCGGTCAGCGCGTTCATGCAGGTCCATCTCGGCATGGGGACGGCGCATTGCAAGCAATCGACGCAGGCTCATTCGCGCAGGAAAATCTCCTCGATCGCGAGATCGAACAGATCGGCGATCCGGAAGGCGAGCGGGAGCGAGGGATCGTAGCGACCGGTCTCGATCGCGTTGACGCTCTGGCGGCTGACCTCCAGCCGGTCGGCAAGGTCTTGCTGGCTCCAGCTGCGTTCGGCGCGCAGGACCTTGAGGCGGTTCTTCACCGCACCTCTCCCCAGCTTCCATATGTGATTTTGTTGGCCAATGCGCCGAGGCCGAGACCGAAGCACCAGATTGTCGGCCACCAGAAGGCGGCGATATGCGGCGCAAAGTCGTAGATTTTGAGAAACCCCCAGATTGCAGCGCATGTCAGAGCGATGCCCGTTCCGATCAGGCCCTGGCGGATATAGAGCAGGCGCATGAATTCGTCCTTCTCCTCGACGATCAGCGCGCCGAAGACCCATACTACGCCCGCAAACGCGAGACCGGGCAGGATGGCCAGGATGACTGCGGGAGCGCCGGACAGCCCATAATCCTCGATGAGGATTTCGGCGGCGAACAGACTGGAGAGATAGAACGTCATCAATCCCCCGATCCTCAACAGGTAGCGCTGCGAGGCGGCAGGCTTGGTATTCCCGGCGCGCGCCCAGCCAAAAGGGCGAGCACGATCAGCGCCACTGGAAGGATCGCGAGAAGCCAGGCGCTCTCGCGTTCGAGCGCGCCAGTTTCCGCGAGTATCAGTATCGCGAGCGCCGACAGGATGCCGGAGGCTGCAAAGCCTGTCCGCAAACGCTTCGACCCAATGGCCATGTCAGCCCTCCACCCGAGAGGCGCGACCGCAGGCGTGCGAACGACCCAGCCAAGCCTGCGGGAAGGCTGCCAGCAAAGTGAGTGGCGCGAATTGGGCGATCTTCTCAGGCACCATATCGAAGACGGCCAGAACGGCGACGCCGATCATAGCGGCGGCGAGGAGCAGGGCGGAGCGGGGGGTCTTCATGGCAGGAGTCCTTCTCTTTGTGTCAATGAAGCTTTACGCTTGGTTATGCGGATCGTCAAGCTTACTTTCCATAATGACTGGTGTACTTGTCTTCTCCCCGCGACGCTAGGTTTGCGCGGGCAGTCTTGATCCCGTCACGAACCGGGTCCACGCCTATCGTCCTGAGGAGATCGACCTATGTTCCCGACCGAACCGCCCGCCGCCGCCATGCTTCCCGCGCTCGACCGGCGCAGCCTGTTGAAGGGCGGTCTGCTGGGCGCAGGCGCTCTCTCGGCCCCGCTTTCCGCGCAATTTTCAGGGCAGCGCGGGTTCACCCACGGCGTCGCCAGCGGCGAGCCGGGTGCGGACCGGGTCTTGCTGTGGACGCGCTATGCCGCCGGGCAGGACACGCCCCTGCGCTGGCGCGTGATGGAGGGGGATGCCAATCGCCGGGTCGTAGCCGAGGGCCAAGCGACCGCATCGCCGACCCGCGATTTCTGCTGCAGGGCGCAGGTGAGCGGGCTCGAGCCGGGCAGATGGTATTATTACCGCTTCACCGCGCCCGACGGGACCGAGTCGGACGAAGGGCGCACGCGCACGCTTCCCGCAGGGCCTACGTCGCGCTTCCGCATGGCGGTGTTTTCCTGCTCCAATATGGGGTTCGGCTGGTTCAACGCCTATGCGCATGCCGCCGATGCGAACGAGTTCGACTGCGCGCTGCATCTGGGCGATTATTTCTACGAATACGGGCCGGGCACCTACGACAATCCCGATTTCGCCGCGCGCCAGCCCGATCCGGCGCGCGAGATAGTGGCGCTGGCGGACTACCGCGCGCGCTATGCCCAGTATCGCAGCGATCCCGATCTGAGGCGGCTGCATCAGGTCTATCCGATGATTTCCGGCTGGGACGATCACGAAAGCGCGAACGATAGCTGGAAGGGCGGGGCGCAGAACCACCAACCCGAAACCGAAGGGCCGTGGGACGTGCGCAAGGCCGCGGCGATGCGCGCGTATCGCGAATGGATGCCGGTGTCGGACGAGCCGTGGACGGCTTACGAGATCGGCGATCTAGCCACGCTATTCCGGCTGGAAACCCGGCTCGAAGCGCGCTCGGAACAGTTCGATTATGCCTCGATCCTGTCGGGCAAGGCGACGCCCGAAACCGCATCGGCGGCGCTCGCGGCGTTTCGCGACGGCGTCTATGCCGATCCCGCGCGCGAAATGCTCGGTGCGCGTCAGCAGGCGTGGTTGGCGGAAGGACTGATGCGGTCGGTGCGAGAGGGCAAGCCGTGGCAGGTGCTGGTGCAGCAGGTGCTGATGGGCAAGCTCGCCACCGCGCCGCGCCTCGCTGAAAATCTTCCCTCCGATATGGCCGAGCGCACGCGCCGCTATGTCGAGGCGGGCGCGATGGCTTCGCGGAGCGAACTGCCGCTCAATCTCGATGCGTGGGACGGGTATCCCGCCGCGCGCGAACGGGTGCTGCGCGCCGCGCTTGAAGCGGACGCGAATCTCGTCAGCCTCGCGGGCGACACGCACAATGCCTGGGCCTTCGATCTTGCGCAGGACGGGGCGCGGGTCGGCGTCGAATTCGGCGGCCAGTCGGTGACTTCGCCGGGGCTTGAGAACTACGTCACTTACGTGCCGACTGCGGAGCTGGAGCGCGAGACGGTGGCCTTCAATCCCGAACTGCAATGGATGGACGCTTCGCATCGCGGCTACATGGCGGTGGAACTGACGCCGGGCAGCGCGACGAGCGAATATCGCCTGATGGGCGCACGCCAGCGGGGCAGCGGCGTCGTCGGTACGCGCCGCATGACGGCGCTGGCGGGCCAGAAACGGCTGCAGCCGGTCTAGAACGGGGCAGCAAGCGGATCGGAACGGTTGAGAAGCGAGCGAGGAAAGGCTATTTCGCTGCCCATGACGCATATCGGCGCCACTTTTTCGACTACCACCATGCCGGGCCGCGCGCACGAGGGCTGACCTCGCGCGTGCCGCCCGGCCATGATCCCGGTCGGGTGGCGCGGCGTCCTTCCCGATCGGTTCTCCTCGATACGCCGCAGCTTGACCGGGCGCGCCGCTCTGGCATGGCGCCCGGCAGCGAGGGAATACGACGATGACGGAACTGCTCAAGATCAGCCTGCCCGATGGGTCCGTGCGCGAAATGGAAGCCGGATCCACTCCGGCGGATGTCGCCGCCGCTATCGGCCCCGGCCTCGCCAAGGCGGCGATCGCGGCGCGCGTGGATGGAGAATTGCGGGACATCAACCGCCCCTTCGATGGCGATGCCGAACTGGCGCTGGTGACGAGCCGCGACGAGGAAGATGCGCTCGAACTCGCGCGCCACGATTACGCCCACGTCCTGGCCGAAGCGGTCCAGTCGCTCTATCCCGGAACGCAGATCACCTTCGGCCCTTCGACCGACGATGGTTTCTATTACGACGTCAAGGCGCCGGAAAGCCGCGACCCGTTCTCGATGGACGATCTGCCCGCGATCGAGGAGGAGATGCGCCGCATCATCCGCGCCGACAAGCCGCTGAAGCGCGAGGTCTGGAGCCGCGAGCAGCTGATCGAGAAGTGGGAAAGCGAAGGCGAGGTCTTCAAGGCCGAATGGGCGAAGGAACTGCCCGAGAACGAGGAGCTGACGGTCTATTGGAGCGGCGAGGACTGGCTCGACATGTGCCGTGGCCCGCATCTCGCCTCCACCGGCAAGCTCGACCCCGACGCCTTCAAGCTGATGCGCGTCGCGGGCGCATATTGGCGCGGCGACCAGTCGAATGCGCAGCTGACGCGCATCTACGGCACCGGCTGGCTCAACAAGAAGCAGTTGAAGGCCCATCTCACGCGGCTGGAAGAAGCCGCCAAACGCGATCACCGCAAGCTGGGCCGCGAGATGGACCTGTTCCATCTGCAGGAAGAGGCGCACGGATCGGTCTTCTGGCATCCCAAGGGCTATCGCATCTGGCGCGAGCTCGAAGCCTATATGCGCCGCAAGATGGACAATGGCGGCTATCGCGAAATCAAGACGCCGCAGCTGATGGACGTGCGCCAGTGGGAACAGTCCGGCCACTGGGGCAAATATGCCGAGAACATGTTCGCGGTGCCCGACATGGTGCCCGAAGTCGACGATAGCGGCGCGGGATCGCACCCCACGGTGGCGAAAGATGCCGACTGGATGGCGATCAAGCCGATGAATTGCCCCGCGCATGTCCTCGTCTTCAAGCAGGGGATCACCAGCTATCGCGACCTGCCGATCCGCCTCGGCGAAATGGGCTGCTGCCACCGCAACGAACCGCATGGCGCGCTCCATGGCCTGATGCGCGTGCGCCAGTTCACGCAGGACGATGCGCATATCTTCTGCACCGAGGAGCAGGTGGTGGAGGAAGTGCGCAAGTTCTGCGCGCTGGCCGATGCGGTCTACAAGGATTTCGGCTTCACCTACCACGTCAAGCTGGCGCTGCGCCCCGAAAAGCGCTTCGGGAGCGAGGCCGATTGGGACAAGGCCGAACAGGAATTGCGCGATGCCGTGGCCGAAGCGGGCATGGCGAACGAAGAGTACGGCTGGGAAGAACTCCCCGGCGAAGGCGCGTTCTATGCGCCCAAGCTCGAATGGCACCTGACGGATGCGATCGGGCGGACCTGGCAGGTCGGCACGATCCAGGGCGACCGCGTGCTGCCCGACCGACTGGACGCAAGCTATGTCGGCGAGGACGGCGAGAAACATCGCCCCGTCATGCTGCACCGCGCGATCTTCGGATCGTATGAACGCTTCATCGGGATCCTGATCGAGCACTTCGCCGGACGTCTCCCCGTCTGGCTCGCCCCGGTCCAGGCGGTGGTCGCAACCATCGTTTCGGATGCGGACGCATATGCGAAGGAAGCCGTGGCGAAGCTGGAGGCGGCAGGCATCCGGGTGGAAAGCGACCTGCGCAACGAGAAGATCAATTACAAGGTGCGCGAACATTCGCACGCCAAGGTTCCGCATCTCCTCGTGGTCGGCAATCGCGAGGCGGAGGAAGGCACCGTCGCCATCCGCACGCTCGGCGAACAGCAGCAGAAGGTGATGAGCCTTGATGAAGCGATCGCCATGCTGAAGGACGCCGCGACTCCGCCCGATCTGAAATAGGAGTTTCAGAGCCGTTCGTGTCGAGCGAAGTCGAGACACTTGCGCAACCGTGTCTCGACTTCGCTCGACACGAACGGGGCTTGCGGCATGTTCGATCAATTCACTGCTGTTCAGATCGTCGCCGCCTTTTTCGCCGCGTTCGGGTCGGCTTTCGTGCGCGGGCTGACGGGGTTCGGGATGGCGATCCTGATCGTCCCGATCCTGGCGCTGGCGCTCTCGCCCGTCCATGCGGTGTTGCTGACGAACTTCCTGTCGGTCTTCATCGGCCTGTCGGAGATCCGGCGGCTGCTGCGCAATGCGGAGAAAACGGCCTGGACCATCATCGCGCTGGTCGCGGTGACGACGCCGATCGGGCTCTATGCGCTGAGCCTGACGTCTCCCTCGATCGCGCGCGTCGTCATTGCCTTTATCGCGCTGTCGGCTTTCGTCGCGATCCTGCTGCCGCGGCGCGGCGTGATGGATCACCATCCGGCTACGACAGGCGGCGTGGGCATTCTGAGCGGATTAATGACGGGCTATGCCGGCATGCCGGGCCCGCCGGTCGTGCCCTATTATGTCGGGCGCGACATTCCGCGCGAGACGGCCAAGGCCTCGATGCTGCTGATCTTCACTTGTGCGTCAAGCGTGGGGCTTGCCAGCGGAGCGGCTATCGGAGTTCTTGAGCTGAACCTGGCGCTGCTCGCCGCACTGCTGTTTCCGGCGGTGTTACTGGGTAATTATCTCGGCGATCGGCTCTCGGGCCGAATAGCGGACCGGACTTGGCGGATCTGCGTCGGCGTGGTGTTGGGCGCTGCGGCGGTGGCGGCGCTGGTCAAGGCGATCGGTTAGCCGTTACGCGGCTGTCAGAAAGGCAGGATCGGCCCGGCAAAGGCCAGCGCGAGGCCGCAGGCTCCGACCATCAGCGATCGCAGAAAATCGGCGGGGCGCGGCGTGGCAACATGCGTGCGGACGAGAGCGATAGCTTTGGCCATGCTCCCTTGTCGCGCGAGGATGCTAAGAAATTCTTAAGCGCGCCAATCTGCCGCCGGCATCTGCTGGCTGGCGCAGTGGAACCCGCCGCCGCCCGCCAGTACCGCATCGCCGGGCAAGCCGATCGTGGCCCGATCGGGGAAGAGATCGCCGATCGCCGCCACGCCTTCTTCGTCGTGCAGGCTGCCGAAGGTCGGCACCACGACGAGGTTCGACGTGATGGCGAAATTGGCATAGCTCGCGGGTTCGACATGGTCGCCCGACGTCACGAGGCCGGGCGAGGGAATGCGGACCAGATCGACCCCCGCCGCCTCGATCCTGCGCGCGGCATCCTCGTAAATGGCCGCATTCGGATCGTCCTTGCCGGTCGCCTGCGGCAGGGCGATCCGGTTCGCCGCCACGAAGCGCGCCAGATTGTCGACATGCCCGTCGGTATGGTCGTTGATCAGCCCATCGCCCAGCCACAGCACGCGCGTGAAGCCGAGATCGCGCTTCAGCCGCGCCTCGATCTCCTCACGCGAGAGATCGGGATTGCGATTGGGATTGAGCAGGCATTGCTCGGTCGTCACGACGAGGCCCGTCCCGTCCCCGTCGATCGCGCCGCCTTCCAGGATCCAGTCGGCGGTTTCGAGCGGCAGGCCTGCATCCCCGGCCAGCTGTGCGCCGATCGTCTGATCGCCATCCATCAGATATTTGCCGCCCCAGCCGTTGAACTGGAAGCGCCGCGCCACGCGCCTGTCGCCGTCGCTCAGCACCAGCGGGCCGGTGTCGCGCAGCCAGACATCGCCATAATCGCGCCGCTCCAGCGTCACTGCGCCGCTGACGAGTTGCCGTGCGCGCGCCTCGTTGGCGGCGTCGCGCACCAATAGGCGGACTTCCTGCCCGCTTTCCGCAACAGCATTGGCGAAGCCTGCGATCTGCTCCTGCGCGCGGCCCAAGACGTCAGGCCATTCCTCCGCATCGTGGGGAAAGCCGATCCAGAGCCAATCCTGCTTTGCCCATTCGGGAGGCATTGTCGGCGTGGTCTGAGGCATGGCGGTCTCCGGGTGAGGGGCGGAAAGGGGGCTGATCGAAGCGCGCCCTGTCGCACCTCGCACCTTGCGGGGCAAGCGCGCGGCGGGCATGCGGCGGGGCGATGGCCGCCGTATCCTCATCGTCCCCCGACTGGCCCGGAGCGCTCGCACGGGCGCATGCGCATTCGCCCTTCCTGTCGCGCGCGCTGGAGCGCCTGCCGGATCTGGAATCGCTGCTGGAGGCGGGCGATATCGAGGCGGCGTTGCTCAAGGCAAAGGCGGCGGGCGAGGCGCTCGAGGATACCGGCGTCTCCCTCAGGCGCGAGCGGCTGGCGCTGGCGACGGCGCTGGCGATCGGAGACCTGGCGGGCGGGCTCGATCTCGACCGCGTGATGCGCGAGCTTTCGACCTTTGCCGACCGTGCGCTCCACGCCGCGATCGCCGCCTCCATCGCGCGCCGCGTGCCGGGGGCGGAGCCTGACGGGATGATCGGTCTGGCGCTTGGCAAACATGGCGCGGGCGAGCTCAATTACAGCTCCGACATCGATCCGATCCTGATCTACGATCCCGAAACGCTGCCCCGCCGGGAGCGCGACGAGCCGGGCGAAGCGGCGCAACGCTATGCCCGCGAGACGGTGCGGATCCTGTCCGAGACCACGCCCGAAGGTTATGTCTTCCGTGTCGATCTGCGCCTGCGCCCGGCTTCCGAAGTCAGCCCGCTGGCGATCCCGATCGGCGCGGCGACGACGCATTACGAAAGCTCGGCCCTCGCCTGGGAGCGCGCCGCTTTCATCCGTGCGCGCGCGGCGGCAGGGGACATTGCGGCGGGGGAAGTGTTCCTCGATACGATCCGACCCTTCGTATGGCGTCGGAGCCTAGATTTCGGCGCCATCGACGAAATCCGGCGGCTGACGGCGCGCATCCGCGACAGCCATGCGGGGCCGAAGCAGGTTGGGCCGGGCTTCAATCTGAAGCTGGGGCGCGGCGGCATTCGCGAGATCGAATTCTTCGCCCAGACGCATCAGTTGATCCATGGCGGGCGCGATGCTTCGCTTCGCTCGCGCGGCACGCGCGCGGCGCTCGATGCGCTGGCGGCGACCGCGCATATCGCACCCGACACCGCGCGTATCATGGGCGAGGCCTATGACATGCTGCGCACGATCGAGCACCGGCTGCAGATGGTCGCGGATCGCCAGACGCACAGCCTTCCCGAAGGCGAGGCATTGGACAATGTCGCGCGGCTGCACGGACTGGAGGATGGTGCGGCGCTGGTCGATCTGGTGGCGCAGACATCGGTGCCGGTCGCCGAATTGTTCGGCGATCTGATCGCGGAGGATGGCAGCACGCCTGCGTCCCCCGCCGCGCCGGGTCGGCTGGAAAAGCTCGGTTTTGCGGATGCGGACGCCATCTCGCAGCGGATCGAGCGGTGGAGCGACGGACGCTATCGCGCGCTGCGCAGCACGGCGGCGATCGGGGCCTTCGAGGCGATCCTGCCCGATCTGATCGAAGCCGTTGCCGCGAGCGAGGCGCCCGAGCATGCGCTGGTCCGCTTCGAATCGCTGCTGGAGCGGCTGCCGAGCGCGATCAATCTGTTCCGCCTGCTGGAGGCGCGCCCAGGTCTTTTCCAGCTGCTCGTCTCCTGCCTCACGCTCGCCCCGCCGCTCGCCGACGAACTGGCGCGGCGGCCCGAACTGCTCGATGCGCTGATCGACCGATCCGCCTTCGATCTTCCCGGCGATGTCGCGGCTCTCGCCACAAGAATGGCGCGGGGCGAGCGGGGCGACGATTACGAACGCAAGCTCGATCGCATCCGGGTCGTAACGGGCGAGCAACGGTTTGCGCTGGGCATGCAATTGATCGAAGCGCGGCAGGACCCGCTCGATGTGGCCGGCGCCCTGTCGCGGGTGGCGGAGGCTGCGCTGAATGTCGCGCTGGAGGCGGCGGAGGAAGAATTCGCGGCCAAGCATGGGCGCTTTGCCGATGGCGGGCTGGCCGTGCTGGGATTGGGCCGGTTGGGCGGGGGCGCGCTGACTCACGCCTCCGATCTCGACATCGTCTATCTCTTCACCGGCGATAGCGCTTCGGGCGAGGAATCGGATGGGGGCAGGCCACTCGGCCGAACGCTGTATTTCAACCGGCTCGCGCAACGCGTCAGCGCCGCGCTCAGCGTGCCGACCGCCGAGGGCGCGCTCTACGAGGTCGATACGAGGCTCCGGCCGCAGGGCGCGCAGGGGCCGCTGGCGGTGGGAATCGATGCCTTCGCCCGGTATCAGCGCGAAGATGCCTGGACCTGGGAGCACATGGCGCTGATGCGCAGCCGCGTGGTCGCCGGATCGGACGCGGCGCGTGAGCGGATCGAGGGGATCGTGCGCGAGATCGCCATGGTGGAACGCGATCCCGTCCAATTACGCGAGGATGTTCTCGGCATGCGCAGCGAGATGGCGGCGCATAAGCATGCCAAGGGCCCGCTCGATGCCAAGCTGCTGCGCGGCGGGCTGGTCGATCTCGAATTCCTCGTCCATTTCCTGCAATTGCGCGACCGGATCGCGCTGACCCCCGACCTCACTGCGGCCATCGCCGAACTGGCGCGTGCGGGTCGGGTGGAAGAGGATCTGCGCGAGGCGCATCTGTTCCTCACCCGCCTGCTCGTGGGTGCGCGCCTGCTCGCGCCCGACCAGCAGCCGCCGGGTGAAGAGGCGCGGAACGTCCTGGCGCGGCTGGTGAGAACCGATGATTTTCCCGCTCTGCTCGACGCGCTCGATCGGGCGCGGCGCTGCGTCGCGCGCAATTGGGCGCGAACCTTCGAAACTGAACTGGAGATAGCATGACCGACACGATTTACGGACCGGGCGACACTCTGCCCGACATCGCGCTCGAAACGATCGACGGCAGCGAGGTCAGGCCGTCCGACTTCAAGGGCCGCAAACTCGTGCTGTTCTTCTATCCCAAGGACAACACGCCCGGCTGCACCACCGAAGCGAAGGATTTCTCCGCGCTGCGGCCCGATTTCGACGCGGCGGGCGTCGCTCTGCTGGGCGTGAGCAAGGATTCCGCGCAGAAGCATCGCAATTTCATCGCCAAGCACGATCTCACCGTCGATCTCGCCACCGATGCGCAGGACGGCGGCCTGTCCGACGCGCTCGGCGTCTGGACCGAGAAACAGATGTACGGAAAGACCTTCATGGGCATGGTCCGCACCACCTATCTGCTGGACGAGGACGGCCGCATCCTCCGCGTCTGGCCGAAAGTGAAGGTGAAGGGCCACGCCGAAGAGGTGCTGGCCGCGGCTCGCGAAGCGTGAGCGAGAAACCTGGCCTCTCGCACGCGATCCGCAAGGCGCTGCTGACCGGAGAGGCGAGCGGGAAAGTCTTCGCCGCGCGGCAGGTGGCACGCGACTGGCGGCTGGGGCGATTGCGCTTCGATCTGGGGGACGGTGATGCGGCGGCCATGCCCGATCGTCCCGCCTGGCCCTACGATCTCCATCTTTTGCCGCCGTCGCAAATGCCGAAACGCGGCAAGGGCGGGTCGGAGCGTGGCCGGATCGCGCTGTGGCATGCGCTCGCCCATATCGAATTCGTCGCCATCGATCTGGCGCTCGACATCGTCGGGCGTTTCGGCGGCACGATGGGGGAGGAATTCGCATCCGACTTTCTCGGCGTCGCGGCGGACGAGGCGATGCATTTCGCTCTGCTCGACCGCAAGCTCGGCACGCATGGCTCGCGATACGGCGCGCTGCCCGCCCATGACGGGCTGTGGCAGGCGGCGCAGGATACGGCGGGCGATGTCGGCGCGCGGTTGGCCGTCGTGCCGATGGTGCTGGAGGCGCGAGGCCTCGACGTCACGCCTGCGACTCGTGACCGCGTGGCGTCATCGGGTGATTCGCGCGGCGCGGCGATCCTGCAACGCATCCTTGACGACGAAATTCGGCACGTCGCCTTCGGCACCAAGCACTTTTCGCGGGTGGCGGCGGCGCGCGGCGAAAACCCGCCGGAATTGTGGCGAAAATTGGTCGAAAGCCATTTTTCAGGGGCAATCAAACCGCCATTCAACGACTCAGCGCGTCGATCAGCCGGTTTGTCGCGAGAGTTCTACGGTCTACTTGCTTCGTAAACTTCTCTCCGCCACCCCATAATGCACAAGACGTCGGGGGGTTCCGGCGGTGATGAAAATAGATCGATAACCTGAGGGATTTGGGGGTCGGTCGGGTCCGGGGGATCGGACCTTCGCAATATGGACGGGTCACATATGACGAAGCTTTTCAACAACGCTCTGCGCACGCTCGCTCTTGGGCTGGGTGCCGTCACCATGATGGCCGCCGCACCCGCCGCCGCCGAAAGCGCCGCTTCCGCCGCGATGGTTCCCGCAGTCGACATGCCCGCCGGCAATTCGGCAGGCGCCCCGGTCACGAACTCGGACGGCGATCGCCAGTTCGAACAGCTCTTCGCCAGCTGGGAACGGATGGACAAGGTTTCGGCCGGTGTCGCCACCACCTCCGTTTCAGTTCCTTCCGCCATGCCGCTGACCGATGCGCGCCTTTCCAGCGGATACGGCATGCGCAACCACCCGGTGCTCGGCGGTCGTCGCGGTCACAAGGGTGTCGACCTGGCCGCGCCCACCGGCACGCCGGTCTATGCCACTGCCGATGGCTTCGTGAGCAAGGCTGACTGGTTCTCGAGCTATGGCAAGTACATCTCGATCGAACACGGCGCTTCGCTGCAGACCCGTTTCGCCCACCTGTCGGACATGGTCGTTTCGGCTGGCGACAAGGTGAAGAAGGGCGATTTGATCGGCTATGTCGGTTCGACCGGCCGTTCCACCGGCCCGCACCTCCACTACGAAGTCCGCGTCGATGGCGTCGCGGTCGATCCGTCGCCCTACATGGTCCCGTCGGACGATCACCGCGACCATGCGCTGGCCCTGCTTTCGGCAGACTAAGCTTCGATAGCGAACGGTGCTCTTCGGATCGGAGAGTGGCCGCAGCAAAAGGCGGCTCCGGAATTGTCCGGGGCCGCCTTTTGCTTGTGCGGGTCCGTAAGCGCCTCCGCGGACGGCATTTGCCCTTGCCCGCGCAGGTCCATGCTATAGGTTTCGTCCTGCAACCAGATCGGACATCTCGGTAAACGAGGGGCGATCCTGCGGGAGAGAGACATGCACCCCATCGCGCACGCGCAGGCGCGCCCGGACCATCCGGCCATCATCATGGCGGCCAGCGGCGAGACAGTGAGCTATCGCCAGCTGGACGAAACCGCCAATCGCTTCGCCCATCTGCTGCGATCGCGCGGCATCGGGGCTGGCGGGCATTTCGGCCTGCTGATGGAAAACAATGCGCTCTATCTCCAACTGGTTTGGGGATCGCAGCGTTCGGGGGCCATGATGGTGCCGATCTCCACCCGGCTGACCGCGCCCGAAATCGCCTATATCCTGCGCGATTGCGATGCGAAGCTGCTGGTCACCTCGACATATTTCGCGGATCGTATCGAGGCCTTGCGCGCGCTATGCCCCGAATGCGAATTCCTGGTGCTGGACGGCGAAGGAGAGGAAGACCTCGCAAAGGCGCTGGCCGATCAGCCCGACGCGCCGCTCTCCGATCCCGTGCCCGGCCAGTACATGCTTTATTCCAGCGGCACGACGGGACGGCCCAAGGGGGTTCGCCCGCGTGCGCCCGATAGCGACGACATACAGGCGGCAGTCCCCCTCGTCGGCCTTGCCGTGATGGGCGCGGGGATGCCGGCGGACGGATCGATGGTCTATCTCTCGCCCGCCCCGCTCTATCACGCCGCGCCGCTCGGCTGGTGCACCACTGCGCACAGGCTGGGCGGCACGGTGGTGGTGATGGAGAAATTCGATCCCGAAACCGCGCTTCAGGCGATCGAACGCTATGGCGTGACCGACAGCCAATGGGTGCCGACGCATTTCGTCCGCATGCTGAAGCTCGATCCCTCGCAGCGCGAAGGATACGACCTGTCGAGCCATCAACGCGCGCTCCACGCCGCTGCGCCCTGTCCGGTCCCGGTCAAGCAGGCGATGATCGAATGGTGGGGCCCGGTCGTGAACGAATATTACGCCGGGTCCGAAGGGATCGGGATGACGCTGGTGAAGGCGCAGGAATGGCTGGAGCGGCCCGGCACGGTCGGCAAGGCGATCTTTGGCACGCTCCATATCTGCGGACCCGATGGCGCGGAATTGCCGCCGGGAGAGGACGGTCTGATCTATTTCGAGAACGCAGTTCTGCCCACCTATCACAACGATCCCGCCAAGACGGCGGAGGCCATGCATCCGAAGGGCTGGATGACGCTGGGCGATATCGGCCATGTCGATGCGGAGGGCTATCTCTACCTGACCGATCGCAAGAGCCACATGATCATTACCGGCGGGGTGAATGTCTATCCGCAGGAGGTCGAGAACCTGCTCGTCAGCCATCCCAAGGTGATGGACGCCGCCGTGATCGGCGCGCCCGATCCGGATCTGGGCGAAAAGGTCGTCGCCGTGGTGCAGCCGCTCGATATGGGGCAAGCGGGCGAGGCGCTGGAAGCGGAATTGCGCGCTTATCTCGAACCGGAATTGAGCCGCATCAAAATGCCGCGCCTGTTCGAATTCCGCAGCGAACTGCCGCGCGAAGCCAATGGCAAGCTCTACAAGCGCGAGCTGCGCGACGAATTCGCAGCCCGGATTGAGGCCGACGGCTGAACGCCTGAAATAGCGCCGTTCTGGCTCTAAAAATCGGACTCCATTCGTCGCATAATCCTACGGATTGCGGGGGTTTTCTGCTAGGTGATCCACATGCGTAACACAGCAGGCCGCCGCGCTTTCCCATCTGGTGGAAGCGGGCGTTCCTGCGCATAAGCGAGAGGGGGGAATCATGACTTTGCTCGAACCGCACAACCTGCCTTTCGCCATTGCGATGGGCCTGATGGTGCTGCTGGCGCTCGTCCAAGTGCTGGGTCTCGGCGATTGGGGCGTGGACGCCGATCTGGATGTCGATCCCGATATCGGGGCGGATGCCGATGCTTCGCTCCAGCCGGGAATGGTGGAAGGGCTGCTCACTCTGCTCGGAATGGGGCGCGTGCCGTTGACGATCTGGCTCGCGCTGTTCCTGCTGATGTTCGCAGGCATCGGTCTCAGCGTGCAGGAATTGGCGACAAGCCTGACCGGCGCGCCGCTGTATTCCTGGCTCGCGGCGCTGATCGCGGGGGCTGCGGCGGTGCCGGTAACGGGCGTGCTCGCCCGCCCGCTGGGCGCGATCCTGCCCAAGGACCACACCACCGTCGTGAGCACGCAAAGCCTGATCGGCCGCCGCGCGACGATCACCGATGGCGTCGCGCGCACCGGTTCGCCCGCGCGGGCCCGCGTGCGCGATGTTCACGGCCAGGCCCATTACGTGATGGTGGAGCCGCACGAGCAATCGAGCGAACTGCATTCGGGGGACGAAGTCCTGCTGGTGCGCCGCGAGAAGGACCAATTCTACGCGACCGCGCTGGCCGAGCGGCGCCTGTCGCCAAACTGATTATGATTAGGGGGTATTGATGGAAGACCTGTTCGGAACGTCCTTGGTAATGCTGGTCGGAGGCGTGATCTTCGCGCTGATCGTGATCACGTTCCTGCTCAAAATGTATCGCCGCGCCTCGAAGGAAATCGCCTTCGTGCGCACCGGCGTGGGCGGCGAGAAAGTGGTGATGAACGGCGGCGCGCTGGTCCTGCCGGTGTTCCACGAAACCATGCCGGTCAACATGAACACGCTGGTCCTCAGCGTGGTGCGCCGCGATGGCGAGGCATTGATCACGCTCGATCGCCTCAGGATCGACGTGAAGGCGGAATTCTACGTTCGCGTGAAGCCCGATAGCGAAGCGATCGCCATGGCCGCGCAGACGCTCGGCCAGCGCACCATGCAGCCGGAAATGCTCAAGGATCTGGTCGAGGGCAAATTCGTCGACGCGCTGCGTTCGGTCGCGGCGGGCATGACGATGAACGAGCTGCACGAACAGCGCGCCGATTTCGTCCAGAAGGTGCAGCAGGTCAGCTCCAACGATCTCGCCATGAACGGGCTGGAACTGGAATCGGTCTCGCTGACCGGGCTCGACCAGACCTCGATCGAACACTTCAACGCCAACAACGCCTTCGACGCCGAAGGTCTCACTAAGCTGACCGAGCAGATCGAGGCGCGCAAGAAGCTGCGCAACGACATCGAGCAGGACACGCGCGTCCAGATGGAGACCAAGAACCTGGAGGCCGCGCAGAAGAGCTTCGAGATCAGCCGCGATACCGAATACGCCCGGCTGGAGCAGGAGCGCGAGGTTGAAGTGCGCCGCGCCGCCCAGTCCTCCGAAATCGCCCGCACCCAGGCCGAGCGCACCCGCGAAGCCGATGCGGCACGGATCGAGGCCAAGAAGCAGGTCGACGCGCAGCAGATCGAGGCCGACCGCCTGGTCGAGGAAGCCCGCATCGACCAGCAGCGCGCGCTAGAAATCGCGCGGCAGGAACAGCAGATCGCGGTCCAGAACAAGAGCCGCGAGGAAAGCCAGGCCAAGGCCGATGCGGACGAGGCGCGCGCCAAGGCCGTCGCTGCTGAAGAGCAGGTCGCCACCAGCCGCGAGACCGAAATCGCCGAGCGTCAGAAGCGCATCGAGCTGATCGAAGCCTCGAAGCAGGCCGAACGCGATGCGATCAAGATCCGCGTCGATGCCGAGGCGGAAAAGGATGCGGCCCAGAACCGCGCCGAGGCCGCGCGCCGCGAAGCCGAGGGCGAGGCCGAGGCCGAAAAGCTGCGCGCGGAAGCCGCGCGTGTGCGCTTCGAAGTCGAAGCTGCGGGCCAGCGCGCCATCAACGAGGCGGCCAACATCCTCTCGATGGAGCAGATCAGCCTGCAGACCAAGCTGGCGCTGCTCAAAGTCCTGCCCGACGTCATCCGCGAAAGCGCCAAGCCGATGGAAGCGATCGATTCGATCAAGATCGTCCAGGTCGACGGGCTGACGAATGGCGGCGGAAAGGGCTCTGCGGGCGCGACCAATGGCGGTGGAAGCGGCAATCTTGCCACCGATGCGGTCAGCGCCGCACTGGCCTATCGGGCGCAGGCGCCGGTGCTCGACGGGCTGATGAAGGAACTGGGCCTAGACGGGTCGAACCTGTCCGGCCTCGTCAAGGGCGCGGCCTTCGACGAGGATGCCGAGCCGGACTCGGCCCCGCAGGCGAGCGGCCACGCCGCGCCAAAGGATGCGAAGGCTCTGGTCGCAAGCCAGCGCGCCAATGGCTCGGATGGGCAAGCCGACAAGGCCGGTAAGTCGGAAGGCGAGGATCGCGAGCCCGCCGACGCCTGACCTCGTCAACAAGGGCAGAGGGGAGCGCGATTTCGGTCGCGCTTCCCGGCCCTTGCTGCCCGCCCCTCTTATCGGCCGCGCCTTGCCTGCGCAGGCGAATGCGGTAAACGCTCCATCATGGACAAGCTCATTATTCGCGGCGGCAATCGCCTTGCCGGCACCATGCCGATTTCCGGCGCCAAGAATTCCGCCCTCACGCTGCTGCCCTGCGCGCTGCTGACCGAAGAGCCGGTGACGCTGCGCAATCTGCCGCGGCTCGCCGATATCGACGGGTTCCAGCATCTGATGACGCAATTCGGCGTCAGCCACACGATCCCCGGCAAACGCCCGGAAGAATTCGGGCGCGTGGTCACGCTGGAAGCCATGCGGATCACGTCGAACGTCGCGCCCTACGAACTGGTCAGGAAGATGCGCGCCTCGATCCTGGTGCTGGGTCCGCTGCTGGGCCGCACGGGCGAGGCGACCGTTTCGCTCCCCGGCGGCTGCGCCATCGGCAATCGCCCGATCGACCTGCATCTGAAGGCGCTGGAAGCGTTCGGCGCGCAGATCGAGCTGGCGGCAGGCTATGTGAAGGCGTCGGCGCCCGATGGGGGCCTGCCGGGCGGCGATTTCGATTTCCCGGTGGTTTCGGTCGGCGCGACGGAGAACGCGCTGATGGCGGCGGTGCTGGCGAACGGGACCAGCCGCCTGTTCAACGCCGCGCGCGAGCCGGAGATCGTGGACCTCTGCAATCTCTTGGTCGCGATGGGCGCGGAGATCGAAGGGATCGGCACGTCCGATCTGACGATCCACGGCGTCAAAAAGCTGAACGGCGCGACCTACAAGGTGATGGCCGACCGGATCGAGGCGGGCTCCTATGCCTGCGCCGCCGCTATCACCGGCGGCGACGTGACGCTGGACGGTGCCAATGCCAGCGAGATGCAGGCGACGCTCCATGCGCTGCGCAATATCGGTGTCGAGGTCGAAGAGGTGAAGGGCGGCATCCGCGTATCGGCGGACGGGCCATTGAAGGCCACGAACCTTTCCACCGCACCCTATCCGGGCCTTGCCACCGACATGCAGGCGCAGCTGATGAGCCTTCTGTGCAAGGCGGAAGGGACCAGCGTCCTCAAGGAAACGATCTTCGAGAACCGCTACATGCACGTTCCCGAACTGACGCGGATGGGCGCGGATATCGAGACCGAGGGCCGCACCGCGATCGTACGCGGCGTCGACCGGTTGACGGGGGCCGAAGTGATGGCGACCGATCTGCGCGCTTCGATGAGCCTGATCATCGCCGCTCTGGCTGCCGAGGGTGAGACGACGGTGCGCCGGATCTATCACCTCGACCGGGGATACGAGCGGCTGGAGGAGAAACTCTCGCTTGTCGGCGCGGATATCGAACGGGTCGGCGACGAATAGCGTTTAAGGTCAGGACCTTTTTGCTCGTTGGCCCGTTATTATGGCGACACGAAACGAAAGGGATTTCCCATGCTTCTCAAGCTCGCAGCACTCGGTGCCGCCGGATACGCCGGCTACAAATATTACGAAAAGAACCGTGCCGACAATAACGGCGTGGCCTTTGCCAGCGGCCAGCCCGACGGCGCATTCCGCGATGCCGGTTCCGCCGCGACCCGCACGCCCGGCGACGCGATGAGCCGGACCGACGAAGCGCTCGACGAAACCTATCCGGCGAGCGACGCGACCGCGAAATACTGACGGTTCGACGTCATTTCGACGAAATATCGGGCGGCGCTGCGGCGTCGCCCTTTTCGTATCAGCTTTCGGGAAGCCCGTTTTCCCATGCCTGCCAGATGCGATCCGCAATCTTCGCCAGATCGACCTGATGGCCTGCGCCGGTCAAGCGCACGAGAGTGGCGTAGGAAGCAGCCTCCGCCAGTTCCTCACCAGCGGCGAGCGCGACGACTCGGTCCTCGGTCCCGTGCAGGAGGAGGACCGGAACGCTGACGCGCCGGATCGCCGCGACATTGTCGTACCGGTCGGGCAGGATTCCGCGCGCGATGCTCGGCGCTTGATCCGCCAGCCGCGCGAACGTCCCGAGCGTCGCCACGCCCGCGACCTCGTGCCGCGCCGCCATTTCCAGCGCCACCGCCCCGCCGAGCGAATGGCCGAACAGATAGATATCGGCACCGGGAGCCAGTTCGCGCGCTTTCGCCATCCAGGCCTCCGCATCGGCGAACAGGCCGTCCTCGGACGGCGCGCCGGGATTGTCGCCATAGCCGCGATAGGAGGCGACGAGCACACCATGCCCGCCTTTCCTGAGCGGCTCTGCCCGCGCGGCGCCGACGAACTGATTGTAGCCGTTGCCGTGGAAGTAGACGACCAGCGTGTCGTTGCCTGCCTTGGCGGGCCAGTAATAGCCTGCGAGATCCAGCCCGTCGGCCGTGCGCGCGTTCACGTCCTGCGGTGCCTCGCCCGTGAATTGC
Organism: Erythrobacter sp. HI0063; assembly: GCF_001635685.1. Classification (GTDB taxonomy): domain Bacteria; phylum Pseudomonadota; class Alphaproteobacteria; order Sphingomonadales; family Sphingomonadaceae; genus Qipengyuania. The sequence continues at coordinate 51,931 of NZ_LWFF01000306.1, read as the reverse complement.
ACTGGCGTCTCGGCAAGAGCGGCGGGTTGATAGATGCGGTCGCGGATCGTCCCCGCGCATCCGGACAGTGCGAGCGCGGCACTCGCTAAGAAGACAGCAACCGGAATTCTCATCCTTCGATCTCCCCGATCGCACCGCTGAAATCCGCTTCGCTCGATGAACCGGCGATGATCCGCGCCACCAGCCAGACGCGCAGCGCGCCCGCGAGGCCCGGCGGGGTTTGGGCCTGGATCCGCTCGGCATCGATGCGCGCGACCAGAGCGGCGAGAGCCACGCCTTCATCCTTTGCCGCGCGCTTCAGCAGGTCCCAGAATATCGGCTCGAGGCTGATCGAGGTGCGGTGCCCGTGGATCGCCAACGAGCGTTTGACGGGCGGATGATAGGGAATGTCCATCGCCCCATCCTAACCGGCGGTGGCATGGCGCACATACCAATTTTTTGGGGTGGCGGCGCCTGCCCGCGCGGGCCTATCCCGAACCGATGAGCGAGGATGCGACCGATGCGCTGACGCCGAAGGAGAAGGAGACGCTGCGGCTTATCCTGCGCGGGCACGATGCGAAATCCTCGGCCCGCGCGCTCGACCTTTCGGTGCATACGGTGAACGGGCGGCTCCGCGATGCGCGGCGCAAGCTGGGCGTCACCAGCAGCAAGGAAGCCGCGCGGCTTCTGCTCGCCGACGAAGGCCCCGAATTTCTTGCAGGCGAGAGTTTGGGGGATGCTTCGGCAGGCGGGGCGGGAGCAGGAACCGATGCATCGAACGGCGCCCGCCCCGGACGCCGACGCATAATCGGAGGCCTAGTCGCCATGTCAGCTTTCATCGCTCTTGCCGCCCTTGCCCTCGCCGGGTCCGGGATCACCCATGACCCAACCCCTCCCGACAGCTCTGCTGAGAAGGTCGCCCTCGACCATGCGACCGAAGCCGCGGCGCGCGAATTTCTCGCCGATGTCGATGCCTATGACTGGGAGGCGAGCTACGCGGCGACCGGGTCGCAGTTCCGCAGCCGAAACACGCTCAAGATATGGAGCGATGCGTCCGATCAGGTCCGCGTCCCGCTCGGTGCTGTCTCCTCACGCGAAGCGACGGGCTATCAGGAGGTCTATGCGCCGCCGAACGGCTATCGCGTGGTCACATTCCGGACCGATTTCAGCGGCAAGCCCGACGCGGTCGAGACGGTCACGCTGGAGCACGAAGGCGGCGCGTGGCGTGTGGTCTCCTACATTATCGAGTGATCAGTCGCGATCCGGCCCGAGCATCGTTTTGGGCCGGACAATCCTGTCGTACTCGTCTTCGCTGACCTTGCCGCTGGCGATCGCCGCTTCGCGCAGGGTCTGATCGCTTTCGTGGGCGCTCTTGGCGATCTTGGCTGCCGCATCGTAGCCGATTTCGGGCGCCAGCGCCGTCACCAGCATCAGCGAATTTTCGACTCCGCGCGCGATGTTATCCTCGCGCGGTTCCAGCCCGGCGAGCAGATTGCGGGTGAAGCTGTCGCTCGCATCGGCGAGCAGGCGCACGCTCTGCAGGAACACATGGGCCATCAGCGGGCGATAGGTGTTGAGTTCGAACTGCCCCTGGCTCGCGGCGAAAGACAGCGTCGCCTGATTGCCGTGGACCTGCACGCAGACCTGCGTCAGCGCTTCGGCCTGGGTGGGATTGACCTTGCCCGGCATGATCGAACTGCCCGGCTCGTTGGCGGGCAGGGCCAGCTCGCCAAGACCCGAACGCGGGCCGGAGCCCAACAGGCGGATGTCGTTGGCGATCTTGTAGAGGCTCATCGCCACCGCCTCGATCGCGCCGTGCAGGAACAGCAGCGCGTCCTGCCCCGAAAGCGCGGCGAATTTGTTGGGCGCGGTTTCGAAAGGAAGCTCGGTCAGTTCCGCAATCTCCTGTGCGATCCCTTCCGCAAAGCCCTTCGTCGCGTTGAGGCCGGTGCCCACAGCCGTACCGCCCTGGGCGAGGCGATGGATGCCCGGCAGAGCCAGCTCGATCCGCGCGATTCCGTCTTCGACCAGCGCGGCATAGCCTGAAAATTCCTGGCCCAGAGTCAGAGGCGTCGCGTCCTGTGTGTGGGTGCGTCCGATCTTGACGATATCATCCCACTTGCTCGCCTTCCCGGCGAGGTCGGCATGGAGGGCGCGCAGTGCGGGCAGCAATTTTGCATCGACCATCCGTGCCGCCGCGATGTGGAGCGCGGTGGGGAAGGTGTCGTTGGAGGACTGGCCCATATTGACGTGGTCGTTGGGATGGACCGGCACCTTGTCACCGCGTGTGCCGTCCAGCGCCTCGCTGGCGACATTCGCGATCACCTCGTTGGCGTTCATGTTCGACTGCGTGCCCGATCCGGTCTGCCAGACGGAGAGCGGAAACTCCGCGTCCAGTTCGCCTGCCGCGACGGCCTCCGCCGCATCCTCGATAGCGTTGGCGAGCACGGCATCCAGCACGCCGAGCTTGCGATTGGTCCGCGCCGCCGCCTGTTTGACGATGCCGAGCGCGTGAACGATTTCGGCGGGCATCTTTTCTTCGCCGATCGCGAAGTTCTGAAGGCTGCGCTGCGTCTGCGCGCCCCACAGGCGCTCGGCAGGCACTTCGATTGCGCCCATGCTGTCGGTTTCGGTGCGGGTCTCGGTCATTCGGGCGATCCTTTTCGTCGTGATTCATGACACCAACGACGCGTGCGCCCGGACGGTCCTGAATTCACGGCGATGGACCGTTCGGGCGTGTCTCGTTAGGGAGCCCTAGTCATTAGGGGGACGCAGACATCCGTAAGATCGATACCGGAGCGAAAATCGCCATCGGGTTCGCCGCAATCATGCTGGCGCTCGCGCTGGTATCCTTGTGGCCGACCAATCGCGGGATCGTGCGCATGCTTGACTTCGTGCGCGAGCCTGCGATCTATCTTGCGGCCCTTCTGGGCGTGCTGGCCGCGCTGTTCGCCGGGCGGGGCAAATGGATTGCGGTGGGACTGTTCGCAGCCAGCGCAGTCATCAATCTGGCGCGTATGTGGCCCTATACGGCGCTTGCCTCCACGCAGGTGCCGCTGCCGGACGAGGTGAGCGGGATGAGTTGCGCCGAGGTTCTTTCTTTCAATGTCCTTCAGTCGAACGAGGACTATGCGCGCACCGCCTCGCTGATCGAGCGAACCCGGCCCGATATCCTGTTGCTGATGGAAACGAATGGCGACTGGCTGCGTGCGCTCGAACCGCAGCTGGCGCGCTATGGCTATCGCCTGGCCCGGCCGCTTGAGAACACCTACGGGATGATTTTCGCCACCAATCTGGAGGTCGAGCGGGCGCGGATGGTGGCGAACACCTCCAGCAACACGCCTACGCTCTACGCCACTTTGCGGATGGGAGATGGAGCGCGCTTCGAACTGGTCGGCCTGCATCCACGCCCGCCGCGTCCCGGCGAGAACACCCAGCAGCGCGATGCCAATATCGCCCGCGCCGGCGCGAAGACGCCAGACGGGATCGGCAACGTGCTCGCGATCGGCGATTTCAACGACGTTCCCTGGTCGCGTACGACCGAACGGTTTCGCGAGGAAGGCAACTTCCTCGACCCGCGTGCGGGGCGCGGCAGCTTTGCAAGCTTTCCGGCGGATTACGCCTGGCTGGGATGGCCGCTCGACCAGATCATGGTGAAGGACGGCGTGAAGGTGGAGCGGCTGGAGATCGGCGAGGATGTCGGATCGGATCATTTGCCGCTCATGGCGCGAGTCTGCGTCGATCCGATGGCGCCCGATTCGGACATGCCGGAGCGGGCGGGGGGCGGTCCGGGGACCACGGAGCGATAGGGCGACGGCGAAGCCGCCGCCCTGACGTCAGACCGGCTCGACGGGCCAGGCCCGCCGACCGGCTGGCCGAGCCGATGGCTGGCGCCGGTGGCGCCAGCGGCGAGCAGGGCGGGCCTGCTCGCCTGCCATCGTCAATACATATGCTGGCCGCCGTTTATGCTCATGGTCGATCCGGTGACGAAGCCCGCTTCCTCGCTGCACAGGAAGCTCACGCCGCGCGCGATTTCGCTCGCTTGGCCGAGGCGGCCGACCGGGATCTTGGCGACGATCTTTTCCAGCACCGGTTCGGGCACGGCGGCGACCATGTCTGTGTCGATATAGCCGGGCGCGATCGCGTTGACGGTGATCTTGTAGCGCGCGCCTTCCTGCGCGAGCGCCTTGGTGAAGCCGTGAATGCCGGATTTGGCCGCAGCGTAGTTCACCTGGCCGTATTGTCCGGCCTGGCCGTTGATCGAGCCGATATTAACGATCCGGCCCCAGCCACGCTCCTTCATCCCTTCGAAGGTCGCCTTGGCGAGGTTGAAGCAGCCGCCGAGATTGATGCGCATCACATCCTGCCAGTCCTCGTAGGTCATTTTCAGCAGCGTGCCGTCGCGCGTGATGCCGGCATTGTTGACCACCGCGTCGATCGGGCCGACTTCGCTTTCGATCTGCTTGCAGCCTTCGATCACCGCCTCGTGATCGCCCACGTCGAAGCGATAGGCCTTGATCCCGGTCTCGTCGGTAAAGCGTTGCGCGGCTTCTGAATTGCCTGCGTAATTGGCGACGACGGTGAAGCCGTCCTCGCGAAGATGCTCGCAGATCGCCTTGCCGATGCCGCGCGTTCCGCCCGTTACAATGGCCACTCTTCCCATTCGCGCTCTCCCTTGCTGTACGAGGCCGTCGGCCTTGCATTTCCGTAGCGTCAGGAAGACCTTAGGCGCAGGCGCGCGCACGTCACAACCGGGATTGTCGCGCGGAGCCGGATAAATACGTATTTCGAAAAATTAGCGGCCCAAATCGCGGACCGGACGCAAGAAGCGTCAGGTCAGAAACGCAGCTGCGTCCCGACGTAAACCGCCTGGCTGTCTTCGACACCGTCGGTCAGCGGAGTGAGGCGGTCGCTTTCCTGCGAAAGGCGGACGCCTGCGGTCACGTTGAGATTGCCGACCACCCGATAGGCACCGCCCACATCGACGCTCCGCCCGCTGCGCGATCCCGATGCGCGCGGCACCGGGCCGCTGGGCTGCGCCGATTCGAGCGCAACGCGCGGCTGGAAGCGGTCGGGCTTGTCCTTGCCGCCGGATTCAAGCGAGAACCGCTCGAGATCGGGCATGGTCAGGTCGCGAACGCCGACAGGCAGATCGACCGGCTTCGGCTGAGCGAAGCCCTGATACCCGCGCGCAATGCCGAGATTGTAGCGAGTAGGTTCTACCGCGACGGATCCGATGCCGCTGCCCATACCGATGCCCGCCTCGCTCACGCGCTCCAGCGGCTTGCGCACCGAAATGGCGCGGGCGGTCGCATCGTCGACGCGCACTGCCACGGTCAGAGTGCGATCCTTGCGAGCCGGGCGGGCGGCGGGCGTGAACCGCAAAGCATCGACACCGATGGTGGACGCGACTTCGCGAACCAGACCCGGATCGAGTCGTGCGGGCGTGAAAGGCAGGAATTCGAGCGATTCGTCGGAGAGGGACGCGCTGTGCGCCACAGACGCCTGGCCGACGGCGAGCGCGGCAGCGGCGGGGAGCGCGAGACCGAGTCCTGCGGCCACGAGCACAGCGGGACCGAAACGTCCCTTGCCGGTGCTGCCATGCCGCTTGCTCGTCACGGTTCTTCTCTCCACCCCGATGGCCCCGTTACCCGAATTTGATCCGCCATCGGCGAAATTTCAGGCACCATTGGCTTAGACGCCGGGAGGGCTGAACGGTTCCTTAAAAACCCTTGCCCGGCAATCCTTTGCGACTCGTTGGATAGGAAGCCCCGTCGCACACCGCCAGCCGAATCCTTTAACGGCAGCTACATGGCGCCCAAGGTGTTGCGTGGGTTCAACAGGTCGCAGCGGACCGGTGCCGGAAAACGGATAGGAATTGCGAGTCGTTCGGAAGTTGCCGGGCAGCGAAATTCACAATCGGTTCACGGCGATACGGGTCATGAAAGCATGCCTGCGCTCAACGATGCGTGCGCCCCAAAGCTTGCTCCCCTCGCCACCCCGGCTATAGAGCCCGGGTCTCAAAAGCGTCCGACCGACAGACCAAGGATCAGCATGACCCGTCCCTTCGCCTCTCCCCGCATTCTCGCCCGCGCCGCTCTGCTGCTGGGCACCACCGCGGCGCTCGCCGCCTGCGGCGGACGTGACCGTCCGGTCGCCGATCTCGCCGCGGCGCAGGTCAACACCATCGGGGTGAACAGCTATCTGTGGCGCGCCGCGCTCGAAACGGTGAGCTTCGCGCCGCTGCTCCAGGCGGACAGCGCGGGCGGCGTGATCGTGACCGACTGGTATGCCAATCCGTCCAATCCCGGCGAGCGGGTCAAGATGACCGTCACCATCCTCGACACCGATCTGCGCGCCGATGCGCTGCGCGTCGCCGCCAGCCGCCAGGTCGCACAGGGCAATAGCTGGGTCGATGCGCCGGTTCAGGCCGCCACGGTCCAGAAGCTGGAAGACATCATCCTGACGAAGGCGCGCGAATTCCGCCGCCAGACGATCGCCGGCTGAAACCTCGCACTAGAACTCGCAGGGGCACGCGATGAACGATACGGGCACCGGGCAGGGGCATACGGCGCCCTTCGATCCCGCGCAGGCTGATACCAAGTGGCAGGCCGCATGGGACGAGGCGCAAACCTTCCGCGCCGACAGTAATAGCGACAAGCCGAAGAGCTATGTGCTCGAGATGTTCCCCTATCCCAGCGGGCGCATTCATATCGGCCATGTCCGCAATTACACGATGGGCGACGTGCTCGCGCGCTACAAGAAGGCGACCGGGCACGAAGTGTTGCATCCGATGGGCTGGGACGCGTTCGGTATGCCGGCGGAAAACGCCGCGATGGAAAAGGGCGTCCATCCCGGCGGCTGGACCCGCGACAATATCGAACACATGAAGGCGCAGCTGAAGCGCCTCGGCTTCGCCCTCGACTGGAGTCGTGAGCTGGCGACCTGCGAGCCCGACTATTACGGCCACGAGCAGGCGCTGTTCATCGACCTGTACGAAGCGGGCCTCGTCTATCGTAAGGAGAGCGAGGTCAATTGGGACCCGGTCGATATGACCGTGCTCGCCAACGAACAAGTGATCGACGGCAAGGGCTGGCGCAGCGGCGCGGAAGTCGAGAAACGCAAATTGTCGCAGTGGTTCCTGAAGATCACCGACTTCGCCGAGGAATTGCTCGAAGGGCTGGAGGGTCTCGAAAACTGGCCCGACAAGGTGCGGCTGATGCAGGAAAACTGGATCGGCAAGTCGCAGGGGCTGGAATTCAGTTTCGACCTTTCGGACGGTGGCAGGCTGGCGGTCTATTCGACCCGACCTGATACTATCTTCGGCGCGAGCTTCGTCGCCGTCGCCGCCGATCACCCGGTGGCCCAGGCGCTCGACACTGACGCGGCGCGCGATTTCATCGCTCTGTGCAAGAAGGGCGGGACGACCGCGGCGGAGCTGGAGACGGCGGAAAAGCTCGGCTTCGATACGGGCCTCACCGCGAAACACCCGTTCACCGGCGCGGACCTGCCCGTCTATATCGCGAATTTCGTGCTGATGGGATACGGCACCGGCGCGGTGATGGGCGTGCCCGGCCACGACCAGCGTGACTTCGAATTCGCCACCAAATACGATCTCCCGATCCCGCGCGTCGTCGCGGCGAGTGCCGCCGAGGCCGACAAGACGTTCGAGGGCGAGGCGGAAAGCGGAGAGGGCGTAATCGTCAATTCCGACTTCCTCGACGGAATGAGCGTGGAGGATGCCAAGCGCGAAATCATCTCGCGGATCGAGCAACAGGGTCGCGGCGAGGGCAAGACCGTCTGGCGCCTGCGCGACTGGGGCGTTTCGCGCCAGCGCTATTGGGGGACGCCGATCCCCTTCATCCATTGCGGTGCGTGCGGCGTCGTTCCGGCGCCGAAGTCCAGCCTGCCGATCGTTCTGCCAGAGGATGTCGATTTTCAGACGCCCGGCAATCCGCTCGAACGGCACGAAAGCTGGAAGCATGTCGATTGCCCCGGATGCGGCGGCAAGGCCGTACGCGAGACCGACACGCTCGACACGTTCGTCGATTCGAGCTGGTATTTCCTGCGCTTCGCCAGTCAGCCCACGGATAAGCCGTTCGACCGCGACGAGATCGCCAAATGGCTGCCGGTCGAACAATATATCGGCGGGATCGAGCACGCGATCCTGCACCTGCTCTACGCCCGCTTCTGGACGCGTGCGCTCAATCGCATCGGCTTGATCGACGTGACCGAGCCCTTCGCTTCGCTGTTCACGCAAGGGATGGTGACGCACGAGACGTATGAGCGCGCGGACGAGAAGGGGCGCGTCCTCTATTTCGCGCCCGACGAAGTGGAGCGCCGCACCGACACCGCGATATTGAAGGCCGACGGATCGCCGCTTGCGCTCGGCCGCGTTATCAAGATGTCGAAGTCGAAGAAAAACGTCGTCGATCCCGATACGATCGTCGATCGCTACGGCGCGGATGCGGTGCGCTGGTTCATGCTCAGCGACAGCCCGCCCGAGCGCGATCTGCCATGGTCGGAAGCGGGGATCGAAGGCTGCTCGCGCTTCGTCCACCGCCTGTGGCGCCTGTTCGGTCAGTTCGACGGGGCAGCGAGTGGCGTGGACAAGCCGCTCGACCGCAAGACGCACCAAACGATCGCAGCGGTGGCATCGGACGTCGAATCGCTCGGCTTCAACAAGGCGGTGGCGCGGATCTACGAATTGACCGGCGCGGTGGAGAAGGCCGCACCCTCGGCAAGTCGCAGCGCCGCGATCCGCACGCTGGTGCAATTGGTCGCGCCGATGATGCCGCATCTGGCGGAAGAGGCGTGGGCGGCGCTGGGCGAAAGCGGTCTCGTCGCCGATGCCGCCTGGCCCACGGTCGATCCCGCTCTGCTGGTCGAGGACGAAGTCACCATCGCGGTCCAGCACATGGGCAAATTGCGCGACACGCTGACCGCGCCCAAGGGTGCGTCGAAGGACGATCTCGAAAAGCTGGCGCTGGCGAGCGAGAAGGTCCAGCGCTCGATCGATGGGGCGGCGATCCGCAAAGTGATTGTGGTGCCCGACAGACTGGTGAATATCGTCACCTGATGCGCGCGCTCTTCGCCTCTTTTGCCTTGGTGGCTCTGTCCGCATGTGGCCTCCAGCCGATGTATGCGGGTGGGGGCAATGGCGCGGTGGCAAGGGGCCTGTCGGCGGTGGAGGTCCCCGCGATCCCCGGTCGTGCAGGCTGGCTGGTGCGCAACGAACTGGTCGACAGGTTTGGCGCGGCGAGCGATGCGGCGGCACGCTATCGCCTAGACGTGCGGCTGGACGACCAGCTCGAAGGCCTCGGCATTCTGGGCGACGACACGGTTTCGCGCGAGCGTCGGACTCTGCGGGCGCGTTACCAATTGGTCGATATCGCCAGCGGAGAAATCCTGCTCGACGCGACGGCGGGCAGCGATGCGGGGATCGACGTGGTGTCGAGCGAATATGCCGTGATCGCGGCGGAACAGACCGCGCTCGAAAACCTCTCGCGCGAGGTCGCGGACCGGATCGTCACGCGCGTCGCCCTGCGATTGCGCGAAGGAACCACGCGAGCGGGCGAGTGAAGCTCACTCAGAAGGATTTCGCCGCCAAGGCACCGGGTGCGGCGCGCACCGCCGGTATCTTCTTTTTCTGCGGACAGGACGAGGCGGGCGCTTCGGCGGCGGCCCAGGCCTTGATCGGAATGCTGCCGGAAGCGGGCGAGCGAGTGGAAATGGCGGGCGCGCAATTGCGTGCCGATCCCGCGCTGCTGGGGGACGAGGCGCGTTCCAACTCGCTGTTCGGCGACACCCGCCATATCTATGCGCGCGTTACCGGGGACGAAGCGCATGACGCGCTCAAGCTTCTGACCGAAACGGGCGATATGGGCGCGGGCGAGGCCTGCCCGGTCGTCGTCGTCGCGACTTCCGCCACCGACAAGTCGCGCACCGCCAAGCTGCTGGAAAAGCGCAAGGATGCGGTGGTGGCGATGTTCTATCCCCCCAATCTGGAAAGCGTCACCGATCAGGTCCGCGCGATGGGCGATGCGGCGGGCGTGACTCTGTCGGGCCCGCTGGCCCAGCGGATCGCGCGCGCCGCTGCCCTCGACGTGCGGCTGGCGCAGTCGGAAGTGACCAAGCTCGCTCTCTATCTCGATGCCGCGCCGCAGGCTCCGCGCCAGGCGAGCGCGGAGGATCTCGACGCGATCGGCGCAAGCAGCGAAGAGGACGGGTTCATGCCGCTCGTCAACGCAGTGCTGTCGGGCGAACAGGCGAAACTGGCGGGCGAGCTGAAGCGGATGCGCGAAGTGTCGCTCAATCCCGTCGGCCTGCTACTCGCCTTCGAACGCCGCGCGGCGCAACTCGCCAAGATCGCCGCCCGCCTCGGCCCACGCCAGAATCTCGACGAGCTCAATCGGGGCGAGAAGGCCTCGCTCGGCATCTTCTTCAAGGAAGAACGCGATATCCGCACCCAGCTCGCTTACTGGCGGGGCGCGCGGCTCGACAGGCTGACGACGCGGCTGGTGGAATTGCACCGCGAGCTTCTGGCGAACAGTCAGGCGGCGGAACTGCTGCTGTCGCAGGCGCTGGCAGGAATGGCGCGCCGAGGGCGGCGCTGACGCCTCAATTATCCGGGACCGAGAACGTCCCCGTCACGCGTCCGCCTGAATTGGTCGTGGTGGTCCCATCCGCGCCGCTCACGCTGGAAGAGCCGCTGGCCGATCCGTCGACGCTCGACACGCCGCTTCTCAAGTCGATCACCAGTCTTCCGCCGTTAAGCGTGTCGCTGCCGCGATTGAGGCGGACGTTTCCGGCCATGGTGATGATCCGGCGGTTGAAATCGTAGACTGCGTTGTCGCCCCTTGCGCGCTCATTGCCGCGCGTCACTACCACGCCGCCAGTCGCCATGATCCGCTGGATGCTGAGCGAGCCTGCGTCCGAATAATTCACCAGCGTGCGCGCCGCGGTCAGCCGCAATCCGGCCTGCTCGATCACCACATTGCCCGACAGGACCACGCGGTTCTGCCGATCCTGCAATTCGATCCGGTTGGCGGCATAATCGACCGGCGCGTTGGAATTGTGGCCTGCGATCGCCTGCGCGTTCGTCTGGATGCCCGCCATCAGTGCGATCGTGGCGGCGAAACCGCCCAGCGCCCAGCGGGCGGCAGTCGTGGAGAGCGAAGTGGTCTTGGTCGTCATCGTCACGGCATCCTCAATCGGCCGGGTATCATGCGCAGCCGGGCATTCCCTTGGAGCGCGACGGTGCGCGCGTCGAGATCGGCTTCGAGCTGGTCGGCGGAAAAGGTCCCAGCCGGAATAGCGCCGGACACACCGCCGGTGCCCACCACTGTCTTGCTGGTCAGGCTGATGAGCACGTCGCGCAGCAGCATCGAATAGCCATCCGCCGCCGTCATCCGCACGGCTCCCGGCACGCGCATCGCGGCGGCATCGATATCGTAGGCCCCGCCGGGTGCCAGCAATTGGGCGGGCCCTTCGCTCAGCAGGATGCGCGCGCGCATATCGTCCATCCGCACGATCCCCTCCAGGCTCGATCGCTGCACCGCCTCGCCCGCCGTCAGCGAGAAGGGGCGGCCCGTATCGTCCTGTCCGCGATAAAGCGCATTGTCGACGCGCAGCCGCTCGTCGATCACGGCGACCTTGTTGCGATCGAGCAGGAAGCTGATTTCGCCCCGCGGGCTCAGCGGCGTTACCACCATCAACGCCGCCACCACGCCGACGCCCATGGGCAGAGCCTTGGCAAGGAAGCTGACCAGCCGGTCGTGCCGTCCACCGGGCGCGGCGAACCGCTGGCGGCGGCTGCGTCGCTCGGCCGCCTGTTCGGTTTCGATCCGCCGCTTGCCCGTGGCTTCTATGCTCGCCATCGCACGCCTATGCGGAGGCGTGGCTGAATATGTCGTGATCGGGCCAGCCGGCAAGGTCGAGGCGCGCACGCGCGGGCAGGAAGTCGAAGCAGGCCTGCGCCAGTTCCATGCGTCCTTCGCGCTTCAGCCGCTTTTCCAGCTCGTCCTTCAGCCGGTGGAGATAGCGCACGTCGGACGCGGCGTAATCGCGCTGCGCATCGCTGAGGACAGGGCCGCCCCAGTCCGAGCTCTGCTGATGCTTGGACAGGTTCTCGCCCAGCAATTCCTCGACGAGGTTCTTGAGGCCGTGGCGATCGGTATAGGTCCGCACCAGCTTGCTGGCGATCTTCGTGCAGAACACAGGCGCGGCAGTGACCCCGAGATAATGTTCGATCGCGGCGAGATCGAAGCGCGCGAAGTGGTAGAGCTTCAACCGGTCCGGATCACTCAGCACGGCGGCCAGATTGGGCGCCTCGTATTCGCTGTCGGGATTGAAGCGGACGAGATGCTCGTCCCCGCCGCCATCGCTGATCTGCACCACGCACAGGCGATCGCGCGGGGTTATAAGCCCCATCGTCTCGGTATCGACGGCGATCGGTCCATCCGCAAGCACGCCTGCGGGCAAGTCTTCTTCGTGAAAATATACGGCCATGCCTCGCGCCTTAGGCGCATCGGGGATTGAGGGAAAGAGGCGCTGGATAGGGTGGCGCATGGGGCGTATCGGCAGGGCCATGTCCGATACCGTTCCCGCAAGCTGGCGGCCCGCACTCGATCCCGTTCTGGCGCGCGAGGAGGCGCGCATGCTGGGCGGATGGTTGCGGGCCGAGGAAGAGGCGGGCAAGACCGTCTATCCCCCGCGCGGCATGCGCTTACGCGCGCTCAAGCTGACACCGCTCGACCAAGTCAAAATCGTGATCCTGGGTCAGGATCCCTATCACGGGCCGGGCCAGGCGATGGGGCTGAGTTTTTCCGTGCCCGAAGGCGAGAAAATCCCGCCGAGCCTGCGCAATATCTATAAGGAGCTGGAAAGCGATCTCGGCATCGCGCAGCCCGCGCATGGCGATCTCACCGCATGGGCGAAGCAGGGGGTGCTGCTGCTCAACACCTCGCTGACCGTGGAGGCGGGACAGGCGGGCAGCCATGCGGGGCGCGGCTGGGAAGCAATAACCGACGCCTGTGTGGCGGCAGTCGCGGCGCGCGACGAACCGAGCGTCTTCATCCTGTGGGGCGCGCACGCCCAGAAGAAACTGACGACGATTCCCGACATTGCGGCCTCGCGCCATCTCGTGATCGCGAGCCCTCATCCCAGCCCGCTTTCCGCGCGGCGCGGCTTCTTCGGCTCACACCCCTTCAGCCGCGCGAACGCGTTTCTGGAAGAAAGCGGGCGCGGTGCGGTGGATTGGCGGGTGTAATCAGCTTGTAGCGGGTATCACCATCCCGCTGGCGTCGCGAAGCACCAGCGTGCGACCGGAACCGGGCGTGCCATAGGGACGCGTATACGCCCGCAGCGACACGGCGTCCCCGGCCTGAAGGCGCTTCTCGATACACCCGAAGCGCCAGCTATCGCCGTCGAATGCCACGGCGAAGGCACGGTGCGTCGTGCGCGCAGGGTCGAGCGCTATCCGATCGATATCGGACGGACAGATGCGGAGCGTCTGTTCTTCGGCAGACGTGTTGGCGATCTCGAAATTCCACTCCTCGTAGGAAGGCCGCCTGTAGTCCGCTTCGACCTTGTCGAAAGTGGCGGAGAAGGGCGAGGAGGCAGAAACGGCGGCAGCGGCGAGAAGCGAAAGCATCGTGGTTCTCTTGTTCTACTGCAAATGCAGTACACAATCAAACGCGAATAGGAGTCTATGCGCTCACCACATCGGTTTCGGACATTTTTAAATGGCGATCACGCCAATTACCGCGGCAGCTCCGTCACTCCCATCAGCGCTTCGTCCACCGCGCGGGCGCATTGGCGGCCTTCACGGATGGCCCAGACGACGAGGCTCTGGCCCCGGCGCATATCGCCGCAGGCATAGACGCCGTCTTCGCTGGTGGCGTAGCGATCGGTATCGGCCTTCACATTGCCGCGTTCGCACAATTCCACACCCGCCCGGTCGAGCAGACCGCGCCGCTTGGGGCCGGTAAAGCCCATGGCGAGGAGGATGAGGTCCGCCTTCAGCGTGAATTCGCTTCCCGGTACTTCCTCGAAGGAGCGCCCGTCCCATTCGATCCGCACGCATTCGAGGCCCGTGACATCGCCATTCTCGCCCACCACGCGCTTGGTCAGCACCGCCCAGTCGCGTTCCGCGCCTTCCTCGTGGCTGGACGAGGTGCGCAGCTTCAGCGGCCAGTGCGGCCAGGTCATCGCCTTGTCCTCCTTTTCAGGAGGCTTGGGCATGATTTCGAGCTGGGTAACGCTCGCCGCGCCCTGGCGGTTGGACGTACCGACACAGTCGCTGCCGGTATCGCCGCCGCCGATCACGATGACGTGCTTGCCCTTGGCCGACAGCGTCCCGCGCGGCGCGGCGCGCACTTCGTCGTCGCCCGCATTGCGCTTGTTCTGCTGGGTGAGGAATTCCATCGCCAGGCGCACGCCCGACAATTCCGCGCCGGGAATGTCGAGCCGCCGGGGCTCTTCCGCTCCGCCCGAAAGCACCACCGCGTCGAAATTGTCGCGCAGCGCCTGGAAGCTGACCTCCACGCCCACTTCGGCGCTGGTGCGGAACTGGACGCCTTCGGCCTCCATCTGAACCGCGCGGCGGTTGATGAGGTGCTTCTCCATCTTGAAGTCGGGAATCCCGTAGCGAAGCAATCCGCCGATCCGGTCGCTCTTCTCGAACACCGTCACTGCGTGGCCCGCGCGGGCCAGTTGTTGCGCACAGGCGAGGCCCGCCGGGCCGCTACCCACCACCGCGACCGACTTGCCGGTGTGTTTTTCCGGCACTTGCGGTTCGACCCAGCCTTCCTTCCAGCCGCGATCCACGATGGCGCATTCGATCGACTTGATCGTCACCGGCTCGTCCACGATGTTGAGCGTGCAGGCCGCCTCGCACGGGGCGGGGCAGATGCGGCCGGTGAATTCGGGGAAATTGTTGGTGGAATGGAGGACGGCGAGCGCGTTCTTCCAGTCGTCTTCGTAGACGAGATGGTTCCAGTCCGGGATGATGTTGTTCACGGGACAGCCGTTGTGACAATACGGAATGCCGCAATTCATGCACCGGGCCGCCTGCTTCTTGAGCGCGCCCTCGGAATGCGGAATCGTGAATTCCTTGTAATGCGTCAGCCGCTCCTGCGGATCGGCATAGGTGCGCTCCTCGCGCTCGTATTCGAGGAAGCCGGTTTCCTTGCCCATTATTCCGCCGCCTCCATCGCAGCCTGTTCGCGTTCGTCTTCCAGCGCCTTCAGCGCCCTGGCATAATCGCGCGGCATCACTTTCTTGAACTTGGAAAGCGCCGCGTCCCAATCTTCCAGCAGGCTTTTCGCCAGTCTGGATCCGGTGTGCAATTGATGCCGCTCCACCAGCACGCGCAGCCGCTCCGCATCGTGGTAGAGCGGATCGCCCATCCCGTTATTCTCGACCGAAAGGCCGCGTTGCTGCGGCTCGCCCCAGCTCTTTTCGGCGCCTTCGGCTTCGTCCTTCGACACGGCGAAGACATCGACCTGCGCCGGATTGACGCGCTGTTCGAACGTGCCGTCGGGATCGTAGACATAGGCGATCCCGCCGCTCATACCCGCGCCGAAATTGCGGCCCGTCTTGCCGAGCACGCAGACCACGCCGCCGGTCATATATTCGCACGGATGGTCGCCCGTGCCTTCGACGACTGCGACCGCGCCCGAATTCCGGACTGCGAAGCGCTCACCCGCGACGCCGGCGAAATACGCCTCGCCCGCGATCGCGCCGTAAAGGACGGTGTTGCCGACGATGATGTTCTCGTCTGCCGTGCGGGGCGCGGTTTCGGGCGGACGCACCGCGATGCGGCCCCCCGACAATCCCTTGCCGACATAGTCGTTGGCATCGCCCGTCAGATCGAGCGTGACGCCGTGGGCCAGCCATGCGCCGAAGCTTTGCCCGGCAACGCCGGTAAACGCGATGCGGACGGTTTCGGGCGGCAGGCCCGCATGGCCGTGCGCTTCCGCGATCCGGCCCGACAGCATCGCGCCGGTCGTCCGGTTGACGTTGCGAATCGGTCGTTCGAGCGTGACCGGCGTGCGGTTCTCGATCGCGTCCCGGCAGGCGTCGATCAGATCGTTGTCGAGCGCGGCGCCGAGGCCGTGATCCTGCGTCAGCGTGTGGCGCAAGGGCACGCCCTGGGCGACCTTGGGCTGAGCAAGCAGGCGCGATAGGTCGATCCCGCGCGCCTTCCAGTGGCGATGGACGCGGGCCGTATCCAGCCGGTCCACGCGGCCCACCATCTCCTCGACGGTGCGGAAGCCCATCTCGGCCATGATCGCCCGCAATTCCTCGGCGACGAAGAAGAAGTAATTGATGACGTGTTCGGGCGTGCCGGTGAAGCGCTTGCGCAGTTCCGGATCCTGCGTCGCCACGCCCACCGGGCAGGTGTTGAGGTGGCATTTGCGCATCATGATGCAGCCCGCCGCGATCAGCGGGGCGGTGGCGAAGCCGAACTCGTCCGCGCCCAGCAGCGCCCCGATCGCGACGTCGCGCCCGGTGCGGAGCCCGCCATCGACCTGCACCGCGATGCGGCTGCGCAGATCGTTGAGCATCAGCGTCTGCTGCGTTTCGGCAAGGCCGATTTCCCACGGCGAGCCCGCATGGGTCAGCGAGGTCAGCGGCGAAGCGCCTGTGCCGCCCTCGTAACCCGAGATCGTGACATGGTCGGCCTTGCACTTAGACACGCCCGCCGCGACCGTGCCGACGCCGACTTCGCTGACGAGCTTCACGGAAATGCGCGCCTTGGGCTGGACGTTCTTCAGATCGTGGATCAGCTGGGCCAAATCCTCGATCGAATAGATGTCGTGGTGCGGCGGCGGCGAGATCAGGGCGACGCCGGGCGTGGCATGGCGGACCTTGCCGATCACCTTGTCGACCTTGTGGCCGGGCAATTGCCCGCCTTCGCCGGGTTTGGCACCCTGCGCCATCTTGATCTGGATATCGTCCGAATTGACGAGATATTCGGTGGTGACGCCGAAGCGGCCGCTGGCGACCTGTTTGATCCGGCTGCGCATCGAATCGCCATTGTCCATCGCGGTGAAGCGATCGGGCTCCTCGCCCCCTTCGCCGGTGTTGGAGCGACCGCCGATGCGGTTCATCGCGATGGCGAGCGTGGTGTGCGCCTCGCGGCTGATGGAGCCGTAGCTCATCGCCCCGGTGCTGAAGCGTTTGACGATCTCGGCGGCGGGTTCGACCTCGTCCAGGGGGATCGGCTGGTCCGCCGGTTTCAGCTCCATCAGCCCGCGAATGGTCAGCAGGCGTTCGGACTGTTCGTTGATCGCCTTGGCATAGGCGGCGTAATTGTCGGGCTTGTCGCCCCGCACCGCGTGCTGGAGATTGGCGACGGATTCGGGCGTCCAGGCGTGATCCTCGCCGCGCAGGCGATACTGGTAGATGCCGCCGACATCGAGCATGCCTTCGTAAAGCGGGCTGTCGCCATAGGCCTGGCCGTGGCGCAGCACCGCTTCTTCCGCGATCTCGGCAAGCCCCGCGCCGCCGATCGTGGTGGCGGTGCCGGTGAAGAAATCGTCGACGAAATCCTGCGCGAGGCCGACCGCGTCGAAGATCTGCGCGCCGCAATAGGACTGGTAGGTCGAAATGCCCATCTTGGACATGACCTTCAAAATGCCCTTGCCGACGGCCTTGACGAAATTCGCCTCGACCTTTTTCGCATCGAGCTGCGGCAGCTTGGTGGCGCGCAGATTCTCAAGCGTCTCGAAAGCGACGTAAGGATTGATCGCTTCCGCGCCGTAGCCCGCAAGCGCGCAGAAATGATGCACTTCGCGCGCTTCGCCGGTCTCGACCACCAGGCCGGTCTGCATGCGCAAGCCCTGGCGCACCAGCTGATGGTGCACGGCAGAGGTCGCCAGCAGGGCAGGCATCGGGATCCGGTCCGGCCCCTGTTCGCGGTCCGACAGGATCAGGATCGTGTGGTCCTGCAACACCGCTTCGGTCGCGGCCCAGCACATTTCCTTGATCGCCATGGCGAGGCCGTCGGCCCCGGTGCTGGCATCCCAGGTGGTGTCGATGGTCGCCGTGCGGAAGGCACCGTCCAGCGCGACTTCGACCGAGCGGATCTTGGCCAGATCCTCGTTGGTCAGGATCGGCTGCGCGATTTCGAGGCGCTTGTGCGATCCCGCCTCGCGCCCGAGCAGATTGGGGCGTGGGCCGATCATCGACATCAGGCTCATCACCAATTCCTCGCGGATCGGATCGATCGGCGGATTGGTGACCTGGGCGAAGTTCTGCTTGAAATAATCGTAGAGCAAGCGCGGACGCGCACTCAGCACCGCGATCGGCGTGTCGGTGCCCATCGACCCGACAGGATCCTCGCCATTCGCCGCCATCGGTTCGAGGAAGCGGGAGAGATCCTCCTGCGTGTAGCCGAAGGCCTGCTGGCGTTGGAGCAGCGAGGTTTTCACGCCCGGAATTTCCGACAATTCGGGCTCGATATGCGAGAGGTCTTCCAGCTTGTACTGCGCGCGATCGAGCCATTCCTCGTAAGGATGTTCGGCGGCGAGCTGCGTCTTCAGCTCGTCATCCTCGATGATGCGGCCCTGTTCGAGATCGATCAGCAGCATCTTGCCCGGCTGGAGACGCCATTTGCGGACGATCTCCTCTTCTTCGACCGGGAGCACGCCGCTTTCGCTCGCGAGGATGACGTGCCCGTCCTGCGTCACGCAATAGCGCGCGGGGCGCAACCCGTTGCGGTCGAGCGTGGCGCCGATCTGGCGACCGTCGGTGAAGCAGACGGCGGCGGGCCCGTCCCAGGGCTCCATCAGCGCGGAATGGTATTCGTAAAAGGCGCGGCGGCCCGGCTCCATCAGGTCGTTCTTGGCCCAGGCTTCCGGGATCAGCATCATCATCGCATGGGCGAGGCTGTAGCCGCCCGCCAGCAGGAGTTCGAGCGCGTTGTCGAGGCAGGCCGTGTCCGACTGGCCATGCGGGATCAGCGGCCACATCTTGTCGAGATCGACGCCGAGAAGGTCGCTCTCCATCGTGCGGCGGCGCGCATTCATCCAGTTCACATTGCCGCGAACCGTGTTGATCTCGCCGTTATGAGCGGTGAAGCGATAGGGGTGGGCGAGCCGCCAGCTCGGGAAGGTGTTGGTGGAGAAGCGCTGGTGCACCAGGCCGAAGGCAGAGGTGCAGGCCTCGTCGCGCAGATCGTCGTAGAAGCTGCCAACCTGGTTCGCCAGCAACAGGCCTTTGTAGACGATGGTGCGGCTGGAAAAGCTTGGGATATAGGCCTTTGGAAGATCGGGAAGGCCGTGCTTTTCGGCCAGCTTCGCCAGCGGATTGAGCGTCTGCTTGCGGATCACGATCAGCTTGCGTTCGAACGCGTCCTGATCCGCGCAGGTTTCGCCGCGCGCGACAATGCACTGCCGCATCACCGGCATCGAATCGATGACCGCCTGGCCCAGCCCGTCCAGCGTGGTCGGCACGTCGCGCCAGCCGAGCACGCGCTGGCCTTCCTTGGCGACGAATTTCTCCAATTGCTCGGCGACGAAGCGGGCCGCTTCCTCGTCCTGCGGCAGGAAGCATTGCGCCACCGCGTATTGCCCGGGCATCGGCAGATCGACGCCCTCCTGCTCGGCCCAGCGGCGGAAAAGGGGATCGGGCAATTGCAGCAGGATGCCCGCGCCGTCGCCCAGCAGCGGATCCGCCCCCACGGCGCCGCGATGGTCGAGATTGGCGAGGATTTCCAGCGCGCGCGTGACGATCGAATGGCTTTTCCCGCCCGCGATATGCGCCACCATGCCGACGCCGCAGGCATCGTGTTCGTTACGCGGATCGTAGAGCCCGGCGGCGGGCGGCGGGAACATGTCGGTCGTCATCGCTTGCGTCACTCGCGTCCTTCTTCCCGATCGGGCGCGAAGCGGCGCAGCAGCACGACCTCGCGTCTCGACCGTTCGAGCAGCCCCCAAACGGCAGCGCTGCTTAAATGTCGTGAACCGCCCTTGTGACGTTCAGGAGAAGTTTTTGCAACTGCGAGAGGAGTAGGATTATTTCGCGAGGTAAAAGCTGGACAGCGCGTTTGTTACCTCAGGCGCGATCAGGACGTGCCTTCCACCTGATCCAGCCTGGCGAGCGCGGCGCGAAGCATGGCCTGGGAATCAGTCTCGCCGCTTTCGGACGGAGCCTTCTCGGCATCATCGTACCCGGCTTCGCGCCGCGGGTAAAAACCTGCATCGTCGTCGCGCGATACGGTCTCGTTATCGCCATCCCGGCGCGCTTCCAGCGCAAGTTCGAGCCGAGCGACGAGTTCGGGAAGCGAGAGGACTTCGAGTGGTTCGGCCGGCACTGCGAGCGTGGGGGGCTGAATTTTCTCTTCGGTTTCCTCGTCCGGTTCGGCTTCGTCGTCCGGCCCATCGCCAGCAGCAGTTGGGCCTGCCGAGACGAAGGAGGAGTCGAAGATAGCGCCGCCGTCATTGTCGTCGTGTTCGTCGCGGAAGGATAAAGGCGCGAAGTCCTCCCCGTCCGGGTCTTCCATCGGCTCGATGGAGGGGGCTTCGTCCGAAACGCGCGCCTCGTCGTCCACTTGCCTGAGCCTTGCCAGACCTGCAACGAGGCGGTCGGCCTCGGCCCGCTGCGGATCCTCGTCGAGCGTGCGCGCCGCCGATGCGGCATCGAAGCCGGTGTCTTCGAACGGTTCGTCGTCCTGCGCTTCATGCGCAGTTAGATCGACATAGGGTGCGGCGTCGCGTTCCAGAGCGTCGGCGGGATCGTGCGTATCCGCCGGATCGAGCGCGTCCGCTTCGTCCGTCATCTGCTCGCGCCAGGCCTGCCAGGCGGTGGCATCGTCCGTGGCGGAATCCTCGCTGGCGGCAGCGGCGTCCGGATCGGGCGCATTCCGGCCCGTCGATTGTCGCGCGAGCGTGTCGGCCATTGGAGATCCCTGCTCGGATCGCGTCGCGCGGCGCACCTGCCAGGCGACGAACAAGCCGATCAGCGCGCCAAGAATTGCAGCAGCTACGGTGATCGCCAGCCGCGCGGTATCGCCGAGCGGAGGTTGCGCGGCCGGAACGATGTCAGCGAGGCCAGTCGCGCTCGCGGCATTCTCGAAGATCGATGCGGGCAGCACGAATGTCCCCCCGCCGAGCAGGGCCGCGAACCACAGCGCCACGACGACCGGGAAGGCCGGATGGCTGCTGATGGGGCGGGACGTTGAAGAAGTCATGTAAGGGCGCTCGTTCCTGTCAGGCGGCGCGCCGGGCGCCGTTTTCCGGCGGATCGCCTACCAGACGTTGGTAAACGGCTCGATAATTTTCGACATTGCGCGCCCAGTTGTGCCGCGCCGCAACATGGGCGCGGCCCGCATCGCGCATCGTGTCCCAGCTTTCGCGGCGGTCGATCAGATCGGCCAGAGCATGGGCGCAGGCGGCGGGATCGTCGGGCGCGAACAGCACGCCGGTGCGCCCGTCCGCGATCAGTTCGCGGTGCCCGCCGACATCGCTCGCGGCGACGATCCTTCGCTGCGCCATGGCTTCGAGCGGCTTCAGAGGCGTGACGAGATCGGTGAGGCGCGATTTCTTGCGCGGATAGGCGAGCACGTCAGTAAGCGAATAATACCGCTCGACCTCGGAATGCGGGACGCGCCCGGTGAAGAGAATGGCCTCATGCGCCGGACTGGCCGCGGCCTGGGCGCGCAATCGATCCTCCATCGGCCCGCCGCCGACGAGAAGCAGGCGCGCACCGGGATGGCGTTCGCGCAGGATCGGCATGGCGGCGATCAGATCGTCCAGCCCTTCGTAATCGTAGAAGCTGCCGATGAAGCCGATGACCGGCCCTTCGCCCAGATCGAGCTCGCGGGCCAGCGTCTCGTCGCGCGGGGGCGGTTCGCCGAACAGGTTGAGGTCGACGCCATTGGGCGATAGGGCGATCTTATCCGCATCGTGCCCGCGCGCGACCAGATCGCGGCGCAGCCCTTCGCAGATCGTGAAGACCGCATCCGCGCCTGCGACGACGCGATTCTCGATCGCGCGGGTGAGGCGATATTTCACCGATCCCTCGCGTCCGGTCAGATTGCCGACCGCCGCATCTTCCCAGAAGGCACGGATTTCATAAACGAAGGGCAGGCCGGCGGCACGCGCCGCTCTCAGCCCCGCCATGCCGCACAGGGCAGGCGAATGGGCGTGGAGGATATCGGGCTGCCAATCCGCGATCACGCGCTCGACCCCCTGCCGCAATGTTGAGATCGCGCGCCATTCCCTGATGCCTGGCGGCCCGGATACGGGGCCGGGGACGCGGTGGAATGTGAGCCCGTCATGCTCTGCCGTGCCCGTCTCGCCATCGTGATAGAGCGGCCCGGTAATGCCCCGCACCTCCATCCCCGCCGCCTGCTGCGCCTTCAGGATGGCGCGCGTGCGGAAAGTGTAGCCCGAATGGATGGGCAGCGAATGATCGAGAATGTGCAGGATGCGGGTCATTGCGGTATATCTCTTGCACAACAGGCTTAACGCGGCGTCAACCGCATCCGCGTAACAGCTGCCATCGCATTATCGGGACCGCTTTCGCTTGATCGACTATTTCGCCCTCGCCCTTTGCCACGGACTGCTGCTGATCGCGCTGATCAGGCTGGCGCGGCGCAGCGATGTCGACACCGATGCGGCGCTGGAGGACGAGGCGGAGAAGCTGTCCGCGCGCAAACTGCGCGAGCAGCGCCGCAAGACATTGCGGGCGGACCGCGCGCCGTGATCGATCTCGCGCTCTTCGCTTTCGTGATGGCGTTCCTCGCCCTCGGAATCGCGCGCCCGTTCCTGTGGGTGCTCGCTTATATCTATATCGACATTCTGGCGCCGCAGAAGATCGGCTGGACGCTGACGCCCGCGCTGCCGATCTCCCTCATCGCGTTTTGCGCCGCCTTTGCAGGGTGGTTGCTGACCGATCCCAAAAACGAGACGCGCTTCCATTATCGCCAGGGATTGATGGTGTTCCTGCTGCTCTATTGCTTCGCGACGACTCAGACCGCCGATTTCCCCGTCGAGGCCGCGACCAAGTGGGAATGGGTGTGGAAGGCTCTGGTCTTCGCGATCTTCCTGCCCTTCACCTTGACCACGCGCACCCGGATCGAGGCGGTGATCCTGACCATCGTGCTGACCGTGGGCGCGATCGTCATCAGCGCGGGGATGAAGACCGCGCTGGGAGGGGGCGGGTATGGGAGCCTCTATTTCTTCGTCAACGACAACTCCAACATCTACGAAAGCTCCACGCTAGCCACGGTGGCGATCGGGATGACGCCGCTGATCGCCTGGCTGATGAAATATGGGCGCGTCTTTCCGCCCGATTGGCGCGTGAAGCTGTTCGGCGTGTGCCTGATTTTCGCCTGCCTGCTGATCCCGGTTGGGACGGAGGCGCGCACCGGCCTCCTCTGCATCGCGGTGCTGGGCGTGCTGCTGCTGCGCACAGTGAAGAACCGTATCGCCTATATCGCGGGCGCCGCAGCACTCGGCCTCGTGGCGCTGCCCTTCCTGCCCGCCAGCTATTGGGAGCGGATGTCGACCATTACCGAGCATGGCGGCGACCAGTCCGCTTCGACTCGCGTGGCAGTGTGGGAATGGACGATCGACTATGTGAGCGAAAATCCCTTCGGCGGCGGGTTCGACGCCTATCGGGGCAACAGCTTCAAATACATCATGCCCGAACGCACGGAGGAAGGCAGTTCGGTATCGGTCGAATATGTCGAGGTGGAGGACAAGGGCCGCGCCTACCACTCGTCCTATTTCGAGCTTCTGGGGGAGCAGGGCTATCCCGGCTTCATCGCCTGGATCATGCTGCAATTGACCGGCCTGTGGCAGATGGAGCGTTTGCGCCGCCGCTATCGCACGCGTGACGGCTCGGAAGAGCGATGGATCGGCCCTCTCGCCGCCGGGCTCCAGAACGCGCATATCGTCTACCTCGTCGGCGCGGCGTTCCAGGGGATCGGCTATCAGCCGGTCGTGTTCCTGTTCCTCGGCCTCCAGATCGCGTTGTGGACCTATTGCGCGAAACGCGAATCGCTGGCTTCCGATGATAGCTCAGAGCGCAGCAGGACTCGGCGCAAGAGGCGTGGCGCGCGCACCTCCTCTTCCAAGCCGGTCCGCGAAACTGCCATGCCGTAACGGCACGCGCGGGGCGGTTGCGCCATGCTTTTCCTTGCGCCATGAGACCCGGTGACAGGCGTGATCTTTCGCGCCGCATCATCACAAGGAGAGGCCGATGACCCCGCAGGAAGTGGCAGACAAGACCGGAGAACAACTGGGCACCAGCGAATGGGTCGAGATGACGCAGGAGCGCATCAACCAGTTCGCCGAAGCGACCGGTGACCACCAGTTCATCCACGTCAACGAAGAAGCCGCCAAGATGACGCCGTTCGGCGGCACCATCGCGCATGGCTTCCTGACCCTGTCGATGATCCCCTACCTCACCGCGAACAGCGATGTGCCGCGCGTGGACGGGATCAAGATGGCCGTGAACTACGGCGGCAACAAGACGCGCTTCATCAACCCGGTCCGTTCGGGCAAGCGCATTCGCGGCCATTGGAAGCTGCTCGAAATGACCGAAAAACGCTCCGGACAATGGCAGCAGACGGTCGAGATCACCATCGAGATCGAAGGCGAGGAAAAGCCCGCTTTGATCTGCGAATGGATGACGATGTATTTCGTCTGATCTGAAATATCCCGTCATCCCGGCGAAAGCTGGGATCACTGTCCGCCCGGCAAACGATTAGGTCGGACATTATCGATCAAGATCCCAGCCTGCGCTGGGATGACGAAAGGTTCTTACAATGCGTGACGCAGTAATCGTCTCCACCGCCCGCACCGCCATCGGCCGCGCCTATAAGGGCGGGTTCAACGACACCAAGGGGGCCACGCTCGGCTCCTATTCCCTGAAGCCCGCGATCGAGCGCGCCGGAATCGACGCCGGCGAAGTCGACGACGTGTTGTGGGGCGCCGCTCTCCAGCAGGGTGCGCAGGCCGGCAACCTCGCCCGCCAGGTCGCGCTTCGTGCCGGGTGCCCGATCGGCACCAGCGGCATGACGATCGACCGTCAGTGTTCCAGCGGCCTGATGAGCATCGCCACGGCGGCCAAGCAAATCATCACCGACCGGATGGATGTGGTCGCCGCCGGTGGTCAGGAGAGCATTTCGCTCGTCCAGACCAAAGAAATGCGCGTCATGCCCGATCCCGAACTGATGCAGATGCACGGCGCGATCTACATGCCGATGCTCCAGACCGCCGAAACGGTCGCCCAGCGTTACGGCATCAGCCGCGACCAGCAGGACGAATACGCTCTCCAGTCGCAGCAGCGCGTCGCCGCCGCGCAGGAAGCGGGCAAGTTCGACGACGAGATCGTCCCCGTCTCCACCACCCACAAGGTGCAGGACAAGGAAACGGGCGAGATTTCGGACGTCGCGATCACCATCGACAAGGACGAGGGCAACCGCCCGCAGACCACGCTCGAAGGCCTCAACAGCCTGAAGCCGGTGATGGGCGAAGGCACCACGATCACGGCAGGCAATGCTTCGCAGCTGTCGGACGGCTCCAGCGCCAGCGTGCTGATGGAAGCCAAGGTTGCGGAAAAGAAGGGCCTTACGCCGCTCGGCCGCTATGTCGGCATGGCAGTCGCGGGCACCGAGCCCGACGAGATGGGCATCGGCCCCGTCTTCGCGATCCCCAAGCTGCTCGAACGATTCGACCTCAAGGTCGACGATATCGGCATCTGGGAGCTGAACGAAGCTTTTGCCGTCCAGGTCCTCTACTGCCGCGACAAGCTCGGGATCGATAACGACAAGCTGAACGTCAATGGCGGCTCGATCTCGATCGGCCACCCCTACGGCATGACCGGCGCGCGTTGCACCGGCCACGTGCTGCTCGAAGGCAAGCGCATGGGCGCCAAATACGGCGTCGTCACCATGTGCGTCGGCGGCGGCATGGGCGCAGCGGGCCTGTTCGAGATTTTCTGATCTAGCGGATCAGCGCTACGCAAAAAGGGCGGCTCGGGGTGACCCGGGCCGCCCTTTTAATTTGGTCAGCCAACGGGTTGAAACCTGCCATTGACGATTGGTCCGCGTAGATTAGCGTGCTCACTATGTTTCGATACGGCATTCTAGCGGCGATTGGGATTGCGCTCGGTGGCTGCTCTGACACTTGTTCGAACACGCAGATTAGCAGGGCCGATGCCCCCGATGGCTTGCACAGCGCCATCATTTTCCAGCGGGATTGCGGCGCGACCACCGGGTTCTCGACACAAGTCTCAATAGTCACGAAGGGTGAGCAGCCGTCCGGCAGCGGGAATATCTTCCGGGCCGATGACGGCCATGGAGCAGCCGCAGTTGGTGATTGGGGTGGCCCTTGGGCTGAGCAAAGATGGCTGACGTCTGACCACTTGTTGATTCGCTACGCAGCTAAGTCACGCCTGTTCAAACAGGCGGAACAGAGTTCGGGGGTCAGAATTAGCTATCAGGAAGTCGATCACTGATGTCCTAAATGGGTCGGAAGCAGCTATTTAAGCCGCGACGACCTCACCCATGCTCGGCGATAAACTCCTCCACCACCGGAGCGATCTTTCCGCGCCATTTGCTGCCGTTGAAGATGCCGTAATGCCCGGCACCCTCGGCCATGTAGTAGCGCTTCTTCGACGCGTCCAAATTCGGCGTCAGTTCCAGCGCGGCGCGGGTCTGGCCTAGGCCGGAGATATCGTCGCGCTCGCCTTCGATGGCGAGGAGGGCGGTTTTCGTGATGTCGCCCAGATCGATGCGGCGGCCGCGGTGTTCGTAAGTGCCGTTGGGCAGCGAGTGGGTCTGGAACACCTCGATCACGGTCTGGAGGTAGAATTCCGCCGTCATGTCGCAGACGCTGCGATATTCGTCGTAGAAATCCTTGGTCGCCTGCGCGCTCGCCTCGTCGCCTTCGGTCAGATGCTTGAACATCTCGTAATGGCTTTGCATGTGATTGCCGAGGTTCATGGACATGAAGCTCGCCAGCTGGAGGAAGCCGGGATAGACGCGCCGCCCGCTGCCGCGATACTGCATCGGCACGGTGGCGATGACGTTGTGGCGGAACCACTCGATCGGGCGCTCCATGGCGAGATCGTTGACGGTGGTTGGCGAACAGCGCGTATCGATCGGCCCGCCCATCATGGTGAGCGTCCTGGGCGTGCAGGGGTGATCGTCCCGGTTCATGATCGCGACGGCGGCGAAGACCGGGACGGAAGGCTGGCACACCGCCATCGCATGCGCGTCCGGCCCGATATGTTCGAGGAAGCCGATCACGTAGTCGATATAATCGTCGAGATCGAACTGGCCTTCGGACACGGGCACCGTCTTCGCATCGGCCCAGTCGGTGACATAGACCTCGCAATTCTCGATCATCCGTTCGACCGTGCCGCGCAGCAGG
Organism: Erythrobacter sp. HI0063; assembly: GCF_001635685.1. Classification (GTDB taxonomy): domain Bacteria; phylum Pseudomonadota; class Alphaproteobacteria; order Sphingomonadales; family Sphingomonadaceae; genus Qipengyuania. The sequence goes on along the minus strand of NZ_LWFF01000306.1, from coordinate 24,557 downwards.
GTGGCGTAATGCCCGCTCATCGGTGCGACCACCAGCAGCTTGGGCGCATCCTCCGGCAATCCTTCGCGGCGGAAGCGCTTCAGGTCGCCGAAGGGGCGGTTGACGACGGTGGCTTCCTCGACCGAGCGGGCCTTCCCATCGACCTTGACCGCCTCGATGTTCCAGGCGGGCTTGCCATAGGTGGCGGTGGCGTGGGCGAACACTTCCAGCGCGCTCGCCGCCATCGGACCCATGCCGAAATAGCCCATCGGCAGCGCCGGATTGTTCAGCATTTCCGAGCCGATGGAGGCCCAGGCGCTGGCGCTCGAGAGCCAGCTGCGTTGCAGTTCGTAGGCTTGGTACAGCATTGCGATTCCCCTGCGAGCGCCTGTTATCGTTCTGGGTGGCGCGTATCTCTTAAAGACGCAACGTGGCGATGGAATGCCTTGTGTGCAACGCACAATGCGCAAAAGGCGGGTTAAGCTATCCTTGGCGAGTGGATTTTCGCCGCGCGCCGCCCTAGGTGGAATGCCATGGACGAACCCCTGCGAGAAATGCCCCGCAAACGCCGTTTCGGTCGCCGTGCGCGCAGGGAAGACAGAGGCGAAACCGCGGGTGAGGCAGGCGAGGCGCGATCGCTCAAGCCGCTGCGCATCGTCTATGCCGCGGTTGCGAACTATCCCGGCTATCTGGCGCTGGCGGGCCTTGCTCTGGTAATCACGGCGGCGGCCACGCTGGCGATCCCTGCCGGGTTCAAGATGGTGATCGATCGCGGTTTCGCGGGCGGCGGGGATACGCAGGATATCGGGCGCTGGTTTCGCTATCTGCTGATGATCGTGGCGGTGCTCGCGGCGGGCACGGCGATGCGGTTCTATTTCGTCAGCTGGCTGGGCGAGCGGGTGGTCGCGGACATCCGCCTGCGGGTCCATCGCAACCTGCTGCGCCTCGCGCCCGCCTTTTACGAGGAGAACTCGCCCAAGGAAATCTCCAGCCGCATGACCAGCGATACCGCGCTGATCGAACAGGTTGTGGGCACCACCGTCTCCGTGGCGCTGCGCAATCTGCTGATGGCGATCGGCGGTACGATCTATCTGTTCTATCTCGTCCCCGGCCTGACCGTCGGGCTCGTCCTCATCATTCCCGCCATCGTGGTGCCGATCACCTATTTCGGACGCCGCCTTCGCAAAGTGAGCCGCACCAGTCAGGATCGGGTGGCCGATATCGGCGCGATGGTGACCGAAGTGCTGTCGGCTATGAAGATCGTACAGGGCTTCAACCAGGAAACGCGCGAGGCGGATCGCTTCCAGGCGGCGGTGGAGCGTACGTTCGGCGTGGCGCGGCGGCGCATCGCGATCCGCGCGGCGATGACCGCGATCGTGATCCTGTTCGTCTTCGGCGGGATCACCCTGCTGGTCTGGCGCGGGGCCACGGCGGTCAGCGAAGGGACGATAACCGGCGGCACCATCGCCGCCTTCGTCCTTACCGCCGGGCTGGTCGCGGGCGCGTTCGGCGCGCTGACCGAGGTATATGGCGATCTGCTGCGCGGTGCGGGCGCGGCGAGCCGGTTGGGCGAATTGCTGGAGGAGACGCCCGACATCGCGCCGCCCGCGCGCCCGCAACCGCTGCCCGTGCCCCCGCGCGGCAGCCTGTCCTTCCGCAACGTCACTTTCCGCTATCCGACCCGGCCCGATGTCGCCGCGCTCAAGGATTTCAGCCTCGAAGTCGAACCTGGCGAAACCGTCGCCATCGTCGGGCCATCCGGAGCGGGCAAATCGACCATCTTCCAGCTGGCCGAGCGATTCTACGATCCGCAGGCGGGCACGGTGCGGATCGACGGGATTGCGCTGACCAGCGCCGACCCCGCCGACATCCGCGACCGCATCGCCATGGTCCCGCAGGACGGGGTGCTGTTCAGCGCCGATGCGCGCGACAATCTGCGTTACGGAAACTGGGCGGCGAGCGACGATCAGATCTGGGACGCGGCGCGCGCGGCCAATGCGGCCGAATTCCTCGAACGATTGCCAAACGGCCTCGACACGTATCTGGGCGAAAACGGTACGCGCCTGTCGGGCGGCCAACAGCAACGGCTCGCCATCGCGCGTGCCTTGCTGCGCGATGCGCCGATCCTGCTCTTGGACGAGGCGACCAGCGCGCTCGATGCGGAAAGCGAACGATTGGTGCAGGACGCGCTGGAGCGCCTGATGAAAGAGCGCACCACGCTCGTCATCGCCCACCGCCTCGCCACCGTGCGCGCGGCGGACCGGATCGTGGTGATGGAAGACGGCGCAATCGTGGAGCAGGGCACGCATGCGCAGCTTTCTGCCGGCGAAGGGCTCTATGCCCGGCTCGCCTCGCTCCAGTTCGGGCTGGAGAGCGCCTGATCGGCGGCGGAACCGGCGGTTCAGGCCGCTTTCAGCCGCGCCATTCTATCAAGCTAGCTTACGTTCCGACGAACGGCGTTGACGGGTCGCACCGGGGGCGCTTCACCCGTCCGGGTGACCTTCGGGACATTTCGTCCGCATTCTTGGGAGTCGCCTATATGATCCGCCATATTCTTTCCGCCGGAGCCAGTGTCCTAGCACTGACCCTTACCGTGCCCGCCGCCGCGCAGGACGCGCATGAGATGGAGGGCGTTCATGAAGCCTTCCACGTTGAAGACGGCGAAGCCTCCAGCGCCGCCGTCGCGACGCCGACCATGAGCTTCGGCACCTGGGGCTTCGATCCGGAAACCCTGTCACCCTCGATCGATCCGGGTGACGACTTCTTCGCCTACGCCAATCAGAAATGGCTCGATGCCAACCCGCTGCCTCCGGAATACAGCCGCTTCGGCGCGTTCAACCTGCTGCGCGAGAAATCGACCAGCGACGTGAAGACTCTCGTCGATGAGCTGGTCTCGCGCGATGCTGCCAGCCTGTCTGCCGACGAGCGCAGAATTGTGGCCGCCTATAACGCCTATAACGACAATGCTGCGATCGATGCCGCCGGCCTTGCCCCGGCGCAGCCCTATCTCGACGCGATCCGCGGGACGGACGATCTGGCTGAATTGGTGACGCTGTGGTCCAAGCCCGGCTATTCCAGCCCGCTCGGCGGCTATGTCTCGGTCGATGCGAAGGAGCCGACGCGCTATTCGGTCTATCTCGGCTCGGGAGGGCTCGGCCTTCCCGACCGCGACTATTACCTCGACACCAGCGAGAAGGGCCAGGATATCCAGGCCAAATATCGCGACTATCTGACCTTCCTGTACGAACAGGCTGGATACCAAAACGCCGCTGCGATGGCGCAGCAGGTCTATGATTTCGAAGACCAGATCGCGCGCACCGTCACCTGGGACCGTGCCACGCGCCGCAATCGGGATCTAACCTACAACGCGCTGACGCCTGCCGAACTGCGCAGCATGGCAGGCGATTTTCCGATCGACGCGATGCTGACCACGTCGGGCTTCGCCGACACGGATCGCTTCATCGTCTCCGACTTGCCGCCGAGCGATGCGCGCGCGCAGGAACTCGGCCTCGACGAAGCGACGCTTGCCAAGATCGGCGGCGGCACGCCCGCGATGATGGCGCTCGTCCAGGCGACTCCGCTGGACGTGTTGCAGGCCTGGACGGTAAAGGGCTTCCTCAATTCGAACGCGGCGGTGCTGCCGAGCGCGCTCGATAACGCGCAGTTCGCCTTTTACGGCACCACATTGAACGGCACGCCCGAACAGCGCCCGCGCTGGAAGCGTTCGATCGACGAGACCGAAGGCCTGCTCGGCGAGCTGGTCGGCGCGTCCTATGTCGAGCGGTATTTCCCGGCCGAGAACAAGGCCGCGATGGTCGATCTGGTCGCGAATCTGCGCAAGGCGGTCGCCCAGAGCATCGACGATATCGAGTGGATGAGCCCGGCGACCAAAAAGGAAGCCATGGCCAAGCTCGATGCCTTCGATCCCAAGATCGGCTATCGTGACGAGCTGGAGACATACGACACGCTGGCGATCGATGCCGACGGCCCGCTCGCCAACCGCATGGCGGCGGCGCAGTGGCAGTATGACGATATGCTGTCCAAGCTCGGCGGGCCGATCGACCGCACCGAATGGGGCATGCTGCCGCAGACGGTGAACGCCTATTACAACCCGACCAAGAACGAGATCGTCTTCCCGGCGGGCATCCTGCAGCAGCCGTTCTTCGGCATCACGGCCGATCCGGCGGTGAATTACGGCGGGATCGGCGGCGTGATCGGGCACGAAATCGGCCATGGTTTCGACGATCAGGGTTCGAAGTCCGACGGCACGGGCATGCTGCGCAATTGGTGGACCGATGCCGATCGCGAAGCCTTCGATGCGCGCGGCAATGCGCTGGTCGAACAGTATAATTCGTTCTGCCCGCTCGACGATGGGGAAACCTGCGTGAACGGGCGCCTGACGCTGGGCGAGAATATCGGCGATCTCGGCGGCCTGGCGCTCGCCTATCGCGCCTACAAGCTGCATCTGAACGGCGAAGAGGACAAGGTGATCGACGGGCTGACCGGCGATCAGCGCTTCTTCCTCGCCTGGGCGCAGGTATGGCGTTCGCAGCAGCGCGAGGATGCGGCCCGCCAGCGCCTGCGCACCGATCCGCACAGCCCGGAGGAATTCCGCGTCAACGGCGTCGTGCGTAACATGGACGCGTGGTACGACGCCTTCAACGTGACTCCGGAAGACGAAATGTATCTGCCGCCCGAACAGCGCATCACGATCTTCTGATCGCGCTGGTCGCATAGAGCGTCCAAGGGGGCGGCAGGTCGCTTGACTTGCCGCCCCCTTTTGTCTTGGGGGCATTAATGTCCACCACCCTAACCGCTATCCTGCTCGGCATCCTCGAAGGTCTGACCGAGTTCCTGCCCGTATCATCGACCGGGCATCTGATTCTGGCGCAGGGGTTTTTCGGTTACGATCCGGCTCAGTGGCGGCAATTCAACATCGTGATCCAGCTTGGCGCGATCCTGGCGGTCGTGGTGAGCTATTGGTCGCTGTTCTGGTCGATGGGCACCGGCCTTCTTCGGGGAGAAGCGCAGTCGGTGCGTTTCGTGCGCAATATTCTCCTGGGATTTCTGCCCGCCGCGGTGATCGGTCTGCTCGCGAAAGATGCAATCGATGTGATGCTGGAAAGTCCGCTGGTGGTGGCAGGAGCGCTGATCGTGGGCGGGATTGCGATCCTGGTACTGGAAAAGATCATTCCCGCCCGCCCCGATCACGGGGTGGCAGCCCTCTCGTGGAAATCCTGCCTCACGATCGGCCTCGTCCAGTGTCTCGCGATGGTGCCCGGTACCAGCCGCTCGGCAGCGACCATTATGGGCGCTCTAGCCATGGGTGTGGGACGCAAGACGGCTGCAGAATTCAGCTTCTTCCTCGCCGTGCCGACCATGCTGGGCGCAGCTACGGTCAAGATCCTCGACGAACCGGCCCTTTTGGCAGGCGAGGCGGCTATCGGATGGAGTGAAATCGCGCTGGGCTTCCTCGCCGCCTTCCTGGTGGCGCTGGCAGTTATCCGCGCTTTCGTCGCATACGTGTCCAAGCACGGCTTCTCGCCCTTTGCATGGTATCGTATCGCGCTTGGGCTGGTTGCAGTGTGGTTTTTCGGGATCGCCTGAACCGGGGGCAAAAATGGCGGTGCGAGGAGTGGTCTTTTCGCCACAGTCCGGAAATGAAAGCGGCTTTGCCGCCAAAATCCTGCCGTAATCGGGAACCGATCCGTTCAGCGGCGCTTGAGCTACCCATAAGCAACTCGGATTACCTGTCATGGGTCTCATCATTCTGGTCGTCGTCGGTGCCGTTCTCGGCTGGCTCGGCTCCATCTTGTTGAGACGCGAAGATCGCGGCGCGATTCTTACGATGGCGGGTGCCGGCATCGTCGGCGCGCTCGTGGCAAGCGCCGTGCTCGGCAATGCCAACCTTCTCGCCGGGATCGGCGCCTACGATCTGTTGTGGGCCGTGATCGGCGCGGTCGTAGCGATCGGTATCGCGGATGTGGCGCGACAGCGCGTCGCCGGGTAGAAAATTATCCTTCGAAGCTTACCAAACGGAGCTCAGGCCGCTAGGCCGATGGCTCCATCAACAAGGGGAAGAGAAATGAAAAAGATTGCTATTGCATCCATCGCCGCGCTCGGTCTGAGCGTCGCCGCCTGCGACAGCCCGCAGGAAAACGCCATGGAAGATCAGGCCGAAACCATGGAAGACAATCGCGACGCGATGGTCAACGACATGGAAGCCTCGGGTGAGATCACCGATGAGCAGGCCGATGCCATGGACGACCAGACCGATGCCATGGAAGAGCAGATGGAAGAAACCGCCGACGATATGGACACCCCGTAAGTCCGGTTTTCCGAAATGACGAGAAAGGCTCCGGAGCGATCCGGAGCCTTTTTTGTTTTGCGTTTTTTGTTCTCCGCACGCCATCCGGCGCGCGATGTCCTCGCGCCTCACGGCGCTGCGGGCGGGCGGTCGCCCTTGCGGACCCTTCGGGTCCGAGCTCCGCGATCAAGCCGACAGATGTGGCCGGGATATTTCTATTCTTGCTGCGGAGTTCAGGCTCGGTCCGCGACTAGCGGACCGCAAGGCCACGCGGCCGCCCCGCAGGTGCCCGACCAAAGGGAGGATCAGCACCGAGGACGAACCGGCGGAGGCCGGTTCGCAAACTAGACAGCCTTCGCGCCGCTCCCTCGTCCGCCTCTCAGCGTGTATTCCAGCGTGCCCTGATGCAGCACGTCGTCCACGTCGATCACGGCGGTGTTGGCGTAAGTGAAGCCGGGATCGAGATTGCGGTACAACCGGTCGAAATCGCGCTCCACCGTCTGGTGGTAGAGATCCTCGAAGCTGTCGATCACGAAATAGGTCGGCTGCAGATCGTCGATCACATAGTCGGTGCGCATGACGCGATCGACGTTGAGCATGATGCGGTTGGGGCTCTCGGCCTCCACCGCGTAAATCACTTCGGTCGGCCCCGAGAGGATGCCCGCCCCATAGGCGCGGATATCGCCGGGCGCTTCCTGCAACAGGCCGAATTCGACCGTATACCAATACAGCGAGCCCAGTGCCTTCAACCGGTTGTGGCGCATCGCCTTCCAGCCGGCCTTGCCGTATTCCTGCATGTAATCGGCGAAGATCGGATCGGTGAGCATCGGGACATGGCCGAACACGTCATGGAAGACGTCGGGTTCCTGAATATAATCGAACGTCTCGCGCGTGCGGATGAAATTGCCCGCAGGGAAGCGCCGATTGGCCAGATGCCAGAAGAAGATGTGGTCGGGGATCAGCATCGGGACCGGCACCACGCTCCACCCCGTCAGCGTGTCCAGTTCCGCGCTCAGATCGCCGAAATCGGGCACGCCGCCCCGACCGAGGTCGAGCTTTTCAAGACCCTGCATGAACGCGCTCGCCGCGCGGCCCGGCAACACCTCCATCTGGCGCGCGAACAGATCGTTCCAGATCGCATCGTCGCCCGAATCGTATTCGGTCTGCTTGGGTTCCAGCCAGTCCTCACCCAGATGCTCGGGCCGCTTCAGCGGCGCGGTAAACACCCCTTCGGGCATTTCGGGAAGCGAGGTGAAATCCTGCGGGGGTTCAGCAAGTGTAGCCATGGCAATCGATGTAAGCGTTCGCACGGCGAATGCCAAATCCTGCGTCAGGCGATCTCGGCACTCGCCTGCGTGATCTGCCGCCCATCCTGGGCGAAGGCCGCCAGTTCAATGGCACCGCCTTGCGCGCGCATGACCAGATGCAGCGGCTCGCCAGCAATGGCTGGGCTGAGCCCACGAAAGCGGAAACTCGCCAATCGGTTCTCGCCGCATAGTTCGGCGGCAAGCTGCAACAGCAGGCTGGCGGTCAGCGGGCCGTGCACCACCAGGCCGCGATACCGCTCGACATCGCGCGCATAGGGCGCGTCGTAATGGATGCGGTGCGTGTTGAAGGTGAGCGCGGAATAGCGGAACAGCAGGCGCGGATCGGGCCGTATTGCGCGGTGCGCGTCCCAATCGCCCGGATCGAAGCTGTCGGAGCCAGATTCGGGCGGCGAAAGCGGCGCGTCGCCCGCCAGCGCTTCGAGGTAGACCAGCGTCTGTGTCTCGCTGACCGCCAGCAGGCCGTCCGCTGAAGTTTCATGCTCGACCTCCACGAATACCATCTGCCCGCGGCTGCCGGATTTATCGGTGATGGAGGCGATGCGGCTCACGCGCTCAACCGTTGCGCCAACCGCCAGCGGCGCATGGAAGCGGATCGCGCTGCCCGCCCACATCCGGCGCGCAAGCGGGATGGGGGGAAGGAAGCTCGCCGGGCTGTCGTCGCGCGCGGGGTGCCCATCCTCGCCCAATTGCGCCGTGCGCGCCTCGGGCGTGCAGAGGCAAAAATGGATCCCCTGCGGCATCGCCTCGTCCAAAGGTGCATCGCGATCGAAGGTGGCACACCAGCGCGCCGCGAGCGCTGTGTCGAGCCGGTCGGACGAACGCTGCTCGCGCCCGATCCAGTCGGAAAAATCCCTCACCGCTCAGCCGCGCATTACAACGCCGCGTATTCGCGCAGCATATGCTTGGCGATCTGCAATTGCAGGATCTGCGTCGTGCCTTCGTAGATGCGGTAGATGCGCGCATCGCGGAAGAAGCGTTCGGCATCGTATTCCGCTAGATAGCCCGCCCCGCCATAGATCTGCACCACCCGATCGACCACGCGGCCGCACATTTCGGATGCGAACACCTTGAAGGCGGCGGCCTGCTTGATCGTGCTTTCGCCCGCATCGGCGCGCGCGGTCACGTCCGCCATCATGCATTCTGCGGCGTAGATCTCCGTCTCGCTTTCGGCGAGCATCTGCTGGATCAGCTGGAAATTCGCGATCGGCTCGCCAAACGCCTTGCGTTCATTGGCGTAGCGAAGCGCGGAATCGAGCGCGCGGCGCGCATAGCCCGTGCTGGCCGCGCCCACCGAGATGCGCCCGTTGTCGAGGCTCATCATCGCGAAGCGGAAACCCTGGCCGGTCTCTCCGCCAAGCAGCGCATCGCCCGGAACATGCACGTCGTCGAGCATCACGTCGGCGATATGCGATCCGGCCTGGCCCATCTTCTTGTCCGGGCTGCCCACGGAAACGCCGGGCGTGTCCATGGGCACGATGAAGGCGCTGACATGTGCGTTCTTGGGCAACGCATCCTTTTCGGTACGCGCCATGATCAGCGCGACATCGGCGTGGGGCGCATTGGTGATGTAGCGTTTCGATCCGTTGAGGATCCAGCCATTCCCGTCGGGATCGGGCTTCGCCGTGGTCGCCATCGCTGCCGAATCGGATCCCGAGCCGGGCTCGGTCAGGCCGAAGCAGGCGATTTCCCCGCCCGCGATGCGCGGCCACCATTCGTTCTGCTGGGCCTCGGTCCCGCCATTCTTCAAGGCGGAATTGAACATCCCGATATTGATCGAGAAGATCGAGCGGAAGGCGGGCGCGGCATAGCTCATCGTCTTCACGATCTTGGCGTATTGCGTCATGTTCAGCCCGGCACCGCCGTGATCTTCGGGCACGGAGAGGCCGAACAGGCCCATGTCCTTCATTTCATCGAGAATATCGTCGGGCACGCGATCGTTCTCGATCACGTCCTTTTCCGCCGGGATCAGCCGTTCGCGCACATAGCGTTCGAGCTGTTCGTGAAACTGGGCGAAAGTGTCCGCATCCATGCCCGGATTGCGGGCGGGGGCGGGTTTGGTGGCCGGTGCGTTCATTCTTATTCTCCCGTATTCTGGCCCGTATTCGGTTCGTTTCCAGCGGTTGCGCCCACCGCATTTTCGCCCGCCGTGCCTTCGCTGGCCGTGCCTTCGCTGGCCGCGCTTTCGCTTGCCAGCTCCTCTTCGGCCAGCACGTCGGCGGGAATGCGGCGCTGCTCTATCATTTCCGCCGCTTCGTCGAGCGCGCGCGCTTCGCCCACCGTCACGCCGCCGGGGCCCGGATCGTTGTCCGACGGGCTGCAGGCGGAGACGAGGACCGTTCCGAGTGCAAGGAGGGCGAGCGCGCCGTGCATCGACTTACTCCTCGTTCATCGCATCCATCGCCGCAGCGGCGGTGGCGGCGGCATCGTCGCCTTCATCCTGCAGGGTCTGCTGACGCGCGGCCTCGGCGGCGGCGGCAGCTTCGGGATCGACGGTCTGAGTTGTGCTGGGGACCACGGGATCGGGCATGGAGGCTTGGGGGTCCTCGACCGGCATGGCATCGACGTTCTCGAGCGCTTCGTTGGCTTCGATCTCGACCGTTTCGGTATCGGTTTCATAAGCCGCATCGTCCGAATCGCTGCAGGCGGCAAGCGCGAGCGGGGCGGCGATGACGGTGGCGACCAGAGCGTATTTGCGGGCGGGCGTGCGGAACTTCATTTCTGTCTCCAAAAAATCGGGCATCGGGCGATGCGCCGCGATACCAGGGCTGTCTGGGGTTAAGCCCTCCCGGCGCAGCGGGGGCAAGGGGAAAATGGCCGAAAAGACCCGCTCGGCCCTTCGCGCGTGCGGCGATCTCTGGCAGGGCGGGGCCGATGGACGACCTTCTCGCCCCGGATCGCCCCAGCACGGATGCGCTGGACAGGAAGCTCGACGAAGCGCGCGCCGAACTGCGCCGCACCTTCGGATTCGACGATTTTCGCGGGAAACAGGCTGCGGTGGTCGAACGCGTGCTGGCGGGCCGATCGACGCTGGCGGTGATGCCCACGGGCGCGGGCAAGTCTTTGACCTATCAATTGCCCGCTACCATGCTGCGGGGCACCTGCGTGGTCGTCAGCCCGCTGATCGCGCTGATGCACGATCAATTGCGCAGCGCGCGCGCCAACGGGATCCGCGCCGCCACGCTCACCAGCGCCGATGCGGACTGGCGCGAGACGCAGGATGCGTTCCGCGCGGGCGATCTGGACCTGCTTTACGTCGCGCCCGAACGCGCCAGCCAGCCGCATTTTCGCGAACTGTTGAGCGCCGCGCCGCTGTGCCTGTTCGCGGTGGACGAGGCGCATTGCGTCAGCGAATGGGGCCACGATTTCCGCCCCGATTATCGCATGCTGCGCCCGATGATGGACGCCTTTCCGGACGTCCCGCGCCTGGCGCTGACCGCCACTGCCGACCGGCAGACTCGCGCGGACGTGATGGCGCAGCTGGGTATCCCGGAAGACGGGCTCGTCCTCGCCGGGTTCGACCGGCCCAATATCCGCTATGCGATCACGCCGCGCGACAATCCGGTGCGCCAGATCGCCGGTATCATGCAGGATCGCCCCGGCCCGGGCATCGTCTATGCGCCCACGCGTCGCAAGGTGGAGGACATCGCCGAAAAGCTCGCCAGCGCGACCGGACGCCCCGTCCTGCCCTATCACGCCGGGCTTCCGGCGGAGGAGCGCGCGGACAATCAGGCGCGCTTCGTCGCGAGCGAGGATATGGTGATCGTCGCCACGATCGCGTTCGGCATGGGGATCGACAAGCCCGACGTGCGCTTCGTCGCCCATGTCGGCGTGCCGAAATCGATCGAGGCCTATTATCAGGAAACCGGCCGCGCGGGGCGTGACGGCGATCCGGCGGGCGCGGTGATGCTGTGGGGCGCGAGCGATTTCGCGACCGCGCGCGCCCGGCTGGAAGAAGTGCCCGAGGATCGCCGCGTGGCCGAACGCCAGCGGTTGGACGCGCTGGCGGGCCTCGTCGAAACCGCGCAATGCCGCCGCGCGATCCTGCTGCGGCATTTCGGCGAGGACCCGCCCGAAAAATGCGGCAATTGCGACAATTGCCTCGACGCGCCCGGCGTCACCGATGCGACCGAACTGGCGCGCAAGCTCCTGTCCGCCGTCTATCGCACCGGACAGAGCTTCGGGATGGGGCATCTGACGAAAGTGCTCACCGGATCGCCCGACGATCGCATCCGCCAGCGCGGGCACGACAACCTTTCCGTGTTCGGGATCGTCTCCGGCGAGGAGGCGGTGCTCCTGAAGCCGGTTGCACGCGCCTTGCAGGCTCATGGCCACCTCGTTGCAAACGATCACGGCGGGCTGGCGCTGGGCACGGGCGCGCGCGAAATCCTCAAGGGAGAGCGCGAGGTCGCGATCGTGGTGCCGCCGAAGCGCCAACGCCGCTCGGGCCGGCGCGGCGGCGATGGCACGCCCAATCCGGTCGGCAATCCCTTGTTCGAAGCGCTGCGGGCCCTGCGCAAGGAACTGGCCGAGGAGGCGGGCGTGCCGCCCTATGTCATTTTCCACGATTCCACCTTGCGCGAAATGGCGCTGGCCCGGCCCGACACGCTTGCGCGGCTCGGCCAGATCGGCGGCGTGGGCGCCAAGAAGCTGGAAGCGTATGGAGAGCGTTTCCTGCGCTGCGTTCTCGCGAACTGATGCGAACTGATACGCCTGCCGAAATTATGGTGCCGGTAAGGGGGAGCGCGCTAGGATCGCGCTTATGAAAACGCGCTCTCTCCTCGTCGCTGCGCTCGCGGCCTCCACCCTCCCGCTCTCCGCCCAGCAAAGCGCGCCTTTTACCGTTGCCGAGACAGGGCGTGGCTATGCCTCGCTACAGGACGCGGTCGATGCGATCGGCGGGGGCGAGGGCACGGTCGTGTTCGCGCCCGGCACCTATAACGAATGTGCAGTCCAGCGCGCCGGCCGGATAACCTACCGCGCATCGCAGCCGGGCAAATCCGCGCTTTCGGGGGTCGCCTGCGAGGGCAAGGGCGCGCTCGTGCTCGGCGGCGACAGTGCGACGGTGATCGGCCTGGTCTTCTCCCACATCGCCGTGCCCGATCGCAACGGGGCAGGCATTCGCCTCGAAAGCGGAGAGCTGGCCGTCACGCAAAGCTGGTTCCGCGACAGCGAGCAGGGCATCCTCACCGCGCACGATCCGGACATCCGCCTGCGCATCGACAAATCGACCTTCACCCGCCTCGGCACCTGCGAGGGCGATGGGGGCTGCGCGCATTCGATCTATACCGGCGAGATCGGCGAGACTGCCGTCACGCGCAGCCGTTTCGAAGCGGGCACGGGCGGGCATTACGTGAAGAGCCGCGCGGCGCGCACGATCGTGGAGGATTCCAGCTTCGACGATGCGAATGGGCGCGGCACCAATTACATGATCGACCTGCCCAATGGCGGCAATGGCCGGATCGTGCGCAACTGGTTCGTCCAGGGGCGCGACAAGGAGAACTGGTCCGCCTTCATCGCGGTGGGCGCGGAAGAAGGGAATTACTTGTCCGACGGGCTGGTCATATCGGACAATGACGCGCGCCTCGTCCCCGACCTGAGGCGCAGCCCGGCCTTCATCGCCGACTGGACGGGCGACCGCCTGTCGATCGCGAACAACGAATTGGGAGCGGGCCTGAAGCCGTTCGAGCGGCGGTAGGCGCGAATTACGGCAGCAGATGCCCCGCCCGGTCGCGCTTGGTCGCGAGGTAGCGGGCGTTGTGCGGATTGTCGGGTAGGGCGTGGGGGACGCGTTCGGTGACCGTCACGCCCTCGGCTTCCAGCGCCGCGACCTTCGCAGGATTGTTGGTCATCAGGCGGATGCTCGGCACACGCAGCAGACCGAGGATGCGCGCGGCGGTCGGGAAATCGCGCGCTTCGTCGGGGAGGCCCAGGCGGGTGTTCGCGTCCACCGTGTCGTGGCCCTGATCCTGCAGGGCATAGGCCCGCAATTTGTTGACGAGGCCGATCCCGCGCCCTTCCTGCCGCATATAGAGCAATACCCCCCAGCCCCGGCCCTTCGCCTCGTCCGCCATCGCATGGAGCGCGGCGTCCAGTTGCGGGCCGCAATCGCATTTGAGGCTGCCGAGGACGTCGCCGGTCAGGCATTCCGAATGCAGGCGCACCAGCGGCGGCGTGTCGGATCGTCGCTGGCCGAGGATCAGCGCGACATGCTCCCGCGTATCGGCGGGGCTGCGAAAGGCGACGATCTCCGCATTCTCGAACGCTTCGACGGGCAGGCGCGCGCGCGAGGCGACGATGAGATTCGCGGGATCGGCATAGGCGCGCGCATCGGCCAGCGTCAGCGCGACCGGCGGCTCTGCCCCTTCGGGCGCGACCAGAAAGGCGGGAAGGATGCCTGCGATCCGCGCCAGGTCCAGCGCGGCGCGGGCCTGGTCCGCCCAATCGTCATGCGGCAGCGCCTTGAACGGCCCCTTCATCGGATGCGCCAGATCGAGCGCGGGATCCGCCACCGCCAGCGCGGCATCACGCGAGAACCGCTCGGCCCCGCGCAGCAGCACCGGCTCGCCGGGAATGGCCGCGTCGCGCTGATTGGCGAGTTTCAGAGTACCGGCGCGGCTGGCGGAAATCAGCAGCGTTTCGGACGCGATCGCATCGTCGTAACAGGTCTCGATCGGCTGCAGGACCGGCCCGCCGTCCAGATGGATCGGCCAGCCATGGCGCAGCGCATCGACGCCCTGCGCCGCGCGACGCGGAGAAGGGGCGGCCTCGCTCAGAGCGCGAATTCCGTGACGAGGGGCACGTGATCGCTCGGCTTTTCCCAATCGCGAGCGTTTTCGTGGACGTGATGGCCCACGCTCTGCGCGGCCAATTCGGGGCTCGCCCACATATGGTCGAGCCGGCGCCCGCGATCGTTCACCTTCCAGTCCTTCGAACGATAGCTCCACCAGCTGTAATAGCGTTCCGGCGCGGCGATATGCTGGCGCCCGATATCGGCCCAGCCATGTGCGTCCATGAAGCGTTGCAGCGTCTCGACCTCTACGGGCGTGTGGCTGACCACCTTCAGCAATTGCTTGTGGCTCCAGACGTCGCTTTCGAGCGGGGCGACGTTGAAATCGCCCACGATCAGCGTGGGGCGGTCGACCGTATCGGCCCAGCGCGTCATCCGCTCGAAGAAGTCGAGCTTCTGGCCGAATTTCACATTCTGCTCGCGATCGGGAATGTCTCCGCCCGCAGGCACGTAGACGTTTTCGACGATCATCCCCTGATGTGCGGGATCGGTCAATTCCACCCCGATATGGCGCGCTTCGCCATTGTCCTGCCAGTCATGCTTGGAAAAATCGCGGATCGGCACTTTCGCCACTGTGGCGACGCCGTGGTAGCCCTTCTGGCCGTGCACGGCGAAATGCTCGTAACCGAGGGCGCGGAACGCTTCGTAGGGGAACTGGTCCTCCTGGCACTTGATCTCCTGCAGGCAGAGCACGTCGGGTGCCTGCTCGGTCAGGAAACGTTCGACGATCGGTATGCGCAGGCGCACCGAGTTGATGTTCCAGGTCGCGACGGAGAGGTTCGGGGAGGCCATGGGGCGCGACTTAGGCATACGCCGCGCGGGGGGCAAGTTTCACCGTTTCGCCACACGCGAATGTCACCTAGGGCGAAGCCATACAGGTGTGAGGAGATTGAGGATGGCGTTTCGCCGCAAAACCGCGCTGGCCGCTTGCGTTTTCACGTTGGCTCTGGGGGCGTGCGCCACCACGCAAGGGTCGACGGCTCCCGTCGCGTCGGCCTCTCCGGTGGCTCCGGCGCAGACGGAGGCCAAGGCAAAGAACGTCATTCTCTTCATCGGTGACGGGATGGGGATTTCCACGATCACCGCCGCGCGCATCTACGCAGGGCAGAAGCTCGGCAAATCGGGCGAGGAGCATGTGCTCCCGTTCGAAAATTTCGAGAATGTCGCGCTGGTAAAGACTTACAACACCAACGCGCAGACCCCCGATAGCGCGGGCACCGCCACGGCGATGCATTCGGGCGTGAAGACCAAGATCGGCATGCTCGGCATGGGGCCGGAAGCCATCACCGGCGATTGCGCCAGCGGGCGGGGGCATGAACTGCCGCTGCTGGGCGAAGAAGTGAAGCGGCGGGGACTCGCACTCGGGATCGTCAGCACCGCGCGGATCACCCATGCGACGCCCGCTTCGGTCTATGCCCGCAGCGTCGATCGCAATTGGGAAGCCGATATCGGCATTCCCGAAGGCCAACGCGGCCAGATGTGCCGCGATATCGCGCTGCAATTGGTCGAGAGCGATTTCGATCTGGCGCTGGGCGGCGGGCGCGCAGCGTTCTTCGGCGCGGACGGAAGCGGCCAGCGCATGGCGGCAGATGGCGACCTGCCGCGCGACTGGGCGGCGCGCACCGGCGGCAGCTATGTGCGCACGGCGGACGAACTGGCCGCCGCGCCCGCGAACCGCCCCGTGCTCGGCCTCTTTTCGCCAAGCCACATGACCTACATGGTCGATCGCAAGCCGGATACGACCGAGCCGACCCTGACCGATCTGACCGCCACGGCGATCGCACGGCTCCGGTCCGATCCGCAGGGGTATTACCTGATGGTCGAAGGCGGGCGAATCGATCACGGCCACCATGCGGGCCAGGCGGGCTATGCGCTTGAAGAGGCGGTCGAATTCGCGCGTGCGATCCAATACGCGATCGACAACACCGATCCGGAAGAAACGCTGATCATGGTGACTGCCGATCACAGCCACGTCTTCACCATTGCGGGCTATCCCCGGCGCGGGAACGACATCCTCGGCCTCGTCCACCCGCCCGAAGGCGGCGGGGAGGATGGCGATACGGGCGATGGCCCCTCGCTGGCATCGGACGGCAAGCCCTACACCACGCTCGGCTACGCGAACGGTCCCGGTGCGGTGAAGGGCGAGCGTGGCGTTCCCGAAACGGGCGTGATGGCCCGCCAGCAGGCGCTCGTGCCGATGGGATCGGAAACCCATGGCGGCGAGGATGTCGCCCTCTACGCCCAGGGCCCCGGTGCCGAGCGCGCACGCGGCGTGATCGAACAGAACCGGATCTACGACATCATCCGCAAAGCGTTTGGCTGGGAATAATCCAACAAAAAACCCTCGTGCCGGGGGCATTGGCACGAGGGTTCCTTCTTGCGTTCGTCACGCTTGGACAGAACGGACATCTGTGAAGATCTGGGCAACAGGGGGGAACCCGTCTTCATCCGTCCTGTGAATTAAGTTTTAGGCCTGTCGGGCTTGCTGAAGGATGAACATTCGCCATCCGGTGGACGCACCGGAAGGCCGGTCCATCGCCCATCCGTTTACCGGGGCCGACGGGACGATTTGCGCGGGTCGGAAAAGGTGAATGCGCTGTCCGCCACCGACATGCCGTAGCGGTGATTGCTCAGCCGAACGGTGGTGCGGTTGTTCTGTGCATCGAGCGCAACCCAGTGCGTCAGCTTCAAGCCGCCGGGCGAGGCCGCGTCGCGCTGGAAGATCAGCGTGATGACGCCGAATTCAGGGCGTTTGGGATCGCGCACTTCGACGCTGACGACACCCGAATGGCTGGTCGGAACCAGTTTGCCGTACCGCTTCACGTCGCGACTGGGATCGAGCAGGGCGCCCAGCGGCGAACTGCTGATCGGCCAGCGTTCGACCTGTTTGACGTCGTAATCGACCAGATAGAGGCTCTTGCCGTTCGAGACGACGAGCATCGGCGCGCTCTTGCCGTAATCGAAGCGGATCTTGCCGGGCCGCTTCAGCGTCAGCTGGCCCGCCATGGTCTGGCCGGACCGGTCGGTCTGCGTGAAATTCGCCTTCATGGTCGATATGCCGCGCAGGGCGGCCACCGCCTTGTCGAGATCGCCGGCAGCCGCGACTGCGGGGGCCGGAGCGGCGATCATGGCGAGAGGAACCGCGGCGCCGACGGCAAGCGTCAGGGCGGCGGCAAGCTGTTTCGTTTTCGAATGCACTTGGGTCATGCTCCGTTGATAGGGTCGGAGCATTGAACCACCACTGAACTGGAGGCGTTCCCCCCGTTCATCGAAATACGCGCTTACTTGATCTTCGCTTCCTTGAACTCGACGTGCTTGCGCGCGACGGGATCGTATTTGCGGAAGGTCATCTTTTCCGTGATGTTGCGCGGGTTCTTCTTCGTCACGTAGTAGAAGCCCGTATCGGCGGTCGAGACGAGCTTGATCTTGACGGTGGCAGGCTTCGCCATGGCGTGTTCCTAAAACTTTCGATGGGGCCGTTCGGATTTTCCGACAGGCCAAAAACAAAGGGCGACGCCGCAACGCCGCCGGTCAGGCCGGGGCCATTGGGTGATTCCCAGGGAAAAGTCAAGCGGGCGGGTGCGAACCGGCGGTCCTGCTACCAATCCACCTTGCCCCGGTTTGCCTTGACCGCGCCGCGTTCCTTCTTGGCTTTCAGGCGTTTCACCTTGCCTACCCGGTTGACCCGGCTCTTGGCGCGGCGCTTGGGCGGCGTCAGCGCCTCGCGCAGCAGCATGGTCAGCCTCTCTCGCGCGGCTTCGCGGTTCTGGTCCTGCGTGCGGTATTCGTTGGCGGTGAGGACGATTTCGCCGTTCTTGGTCAGCTTGCTGCCCGCGATGTCCTTCAGCCGCTCGAAGGCGTCCGGCGGCAGGCCGATTCGGAACACGTCGACTCGCAATTGCACCGCCGTCGCCACCTTGTTGACGTTTTGCCCGCCGGGGCCGGAGGAGGCGATGAACTTCTCCTCGGCAATCTCCAGCGCGCGGTCGGCGATCTTGCCCATTACGATCCGCTGTCGGCAAATCCGAGCGCAGCGAAATCCGCCGGAAGCGGCGCGACTGCTTCGATCGGAGTCTTGCCTTCGCGCAAGACCGTCAGCCCGGCTGCGTGGAGCATGGTGCGCGGCGCCGCGCCCTTGGTCGCACCGTTCCCATAGACCGGATCGCCGAGCAGCGGCAGGCCCAGACCTGCCTCGCAGTGAATACGGATCTGGTGCGTGCGCCCGGTTTCCGGCCGGAATTCGATCAGAGCGCGCCCGTCCTGCACGGTGAGCACCCGCCAGAGCGTGACCGACGGCTTGCCCTTTTTCGCCGCGATCATCCGCCAGCCCTTTTCCGCGCTGCTGATCTTGGACAGCGACAGCTCGATCGTGCCCTCCTCGCCTTGCGGGATTCCGGCAAGCACGCCGAGATAGCGCTTCTGGACCAGCCTATCTTCGAAAGCGCGGGCGAAGCGCTTGTGCGCCTTGGGATTGCGCGCGAGCAGTAGGCAGCCGCTGGTGTCGGTATCGAGCCGGTGGACCGGCAGCGGCAGGCGCTGGAAGCCGAGCTTTAGCCCGTCGAGATGATCGTCGAGGCTTTTGCCGCCGCGCCGGGGGCGCTCGATCGGAAGCCCGGAGGGCTTGTCGATGACGAGCGCTTCGCCGTCTTCGTAGAGGATTCGTATCTGTGTCATTCGGTCAATTCCGCTCGCCATAATCCGCGCACCGCATTGCCGAGCCAGAACCCGCCTGCGAGGTCCGCCACTGTCAGTTCGGTTTCCTTCGCCCGGCTTTGTTCGATCAGCGAGCGCCGCAACACGCCGGGCAGCAGGCCGAGCGAGAGCGGCGGGG
This sequence comes from Erythrobacter sp. HI0063, assembly GCF_001635685.1. GTDB lineage: Bacteria > Pseudomonadota > Alphaproteobacteria > Sphingomonadales > Sphingomonadaceae > Qipengyuania. The sequence goes on along the minus strand of NZ_LWFF01000306.1, from coordinate 5,325 downwards.
TCAGCAGGATGCCGTCCCGCTCCACGAAGAGGTTGGCGATAGAGCCTTCGGTCACTTGCCCATCGTCGCGCAGGAACAGCGCTTCGTCCGCGCCCATGTCGAGCGCGACGACGCGGGCGTCTTCGTAAAAGCCGCGATCGGATGTCTTGTGGCGCAGCCGCCAGTCGCCCGGATCGACGGGCAGGGGCAGCAGAATGCAGCGCGCCGGATGGTCCGGCTGATGCGGCACCGGGCCCGCCTCCAGCGCGATCGCTCCACCGCGCGCGATCCTGAGACGCACCTTGTGCGGCGCGTCGAGATCGAAGGTGAGCGCCTGGATCTGGTTTCTCGCCTCGTGCCGGTCGAAGGACAGGCCCAGTACGCGCGCGCTTTCCTTCGCGCGTTCGAGATGAAGTTCGAGCAGCGCAACGCCCCTGTCGGGGGTGAACAGCATGGTTTCGAGAAGGTCGAAATTCGGCGCGGTCAGCTCGGACGAAGAGGCGCGGGCGAATCCGCCTTTCAGCACCGCCTCGCGCCATTCGACCTGGCTGTCGCTATCCGCCACGATCGCGCCGCCCACACCCAGCACTGCCTTGCCGCGCCCGTTCTCGATCTCGGTCAGGCGCAGCGTCCGGATCGCGACGTTGAAGGCCGCGTTTCCGTCTGCATCGATCCGCCCGATCGCGCCGCAATAGGGTCCGCGCGCATCGCGCTCGACCGCGTCGATCAATTCCATCGCGCGGATTTTCGGCGCGCCGGTGATCGATCCGCAGGGGAAGAGCGCGCGCACGAGATCCATCGCCCCCTTTTCCGGGGCAAGCCGAGCGCGCACCGTGCTCACCATCTGGTGCACGGTGGGATAGGTTTCGATGGCGAAGGCCTTGTCCACGCGCACGCTGCCCGGCTCCGCCACCCGTGCGAGGTCGTTCCGCAACAGGTCGACGATCATCAGATTCTCGGCCTTGTCCTTTTCGGACTCCGCCAGCTCCTCGCGCATTGCGGCATCTTTGTCCGCGTCGGCCCCGCGCGGGCGCGTGCCCTTCATCGGCTTGGTCCGGGCCTCCGCGTCCTTCAGAGCAACGAAGAGCTCGGGCGAGAGGCTGAGCAGCCAGTGCGCGCCGTCGAATACCAGCCCGCCATACGCCGCTTGCGCCGCCGGGCGCAGCGCGGCGTAAAGCGCCAGGGGATCGCCGGTGAACCCGCCCGCCAAGGGGAAGGTGAGGTTGGCCTGATAGATATCGCCCGCCCGGATCGCGTCCTGCAGGTCGGCGAAGGCCTGTTCGTAGGCGCCCGGAGAAATCTGCGGGTCGAGCGGACCGATGCCGGCGCGGCCTGCATCGCCTTCGTCATCGGCGCGCTCGGCCAGAAAACCGGCGACCTCGCCCGCCGGGATACGGCGCGGATCGTCGAACAGGCCGAGCCAGACGAGCGGTCCGGCGCCTCCGCTGCGCGCGGCGGCAAGTGGCGCCAGGCGCGGTTCGAGCGCAAGGCCCGCTTCGTACGCGATATAGCCCGCCAGCGATTTTCCGGTAGCGATCCGCGCGGCATCCGCCTCCACCAACGCATTTTCGACCATGTCGGGTGTGCGCGCGACGAAGACCCGGTGGGGGCTTTCGTAAAGCAGCGCGTCTGCCACGGGATCGGCTTGCACGCCCCCTCTCGTCATGGAGTCGAGCAGGACCATGGGTGGGCGCGCAGTCATCGCGCTGTCCTTTAGCAAGGTGCGCTGTCCTGTCGAGACGCTTGACCCGCGCGCGGCGCGCGGCGAAACCTTCGTGTCATGGACGATATCTTCCTCGGACTGGGCGGCGATGGATCGCGCCAGGTGCTGCGCCTCGACCGCGCCAATCGCCACGGCCTGATCGCGGGTGCCACCGGCACGGGCAAGACCGTGACGTTGCAGGGCCTTGCCGAAAGCTTCTCGGCGCGCGGCGTGCCGGTGTTTCTCGCGGATGTGAAGGGCGATCTATCGGGCATCGCGATGGCGGGCAGTCCTTCGTTCAAGCACGCCGACAAGCTGGAGGCGCGCGCGGAGGAGCTGGGGATCGGCCCGCTCGCTTATCGCGACAATGCGGCGGTCTTCTGGGACCTGTTCGGGGAACAGGGTTTCCCGATCCGCACCACGGTCAGCGAGATGGGGCCGTTATTGCTCGCGCGCCTGCTCGATCTGAACGACACCCAGGAAGGCGTGTTGCAGATCGTCTTCCGCCATGCCGACGAACAGGGGCTGCTGCTGCTCGACCTCGGCGATCTCCAGGCGATGCTGGCGCATACGGCGGAAAACGCGAAGGATCTGTCGGCGCGCTACGGGAACGTCACAAAGGCCAGCGTCGGCGCGATCCAGCGCCAGCTCTTGAGTTTCGAGGCGCAGGGGGCGGATCAGTTCTTCGGCGAACCGGCGCTGGAGATCGCGGATTTCCTGTCGGTGGACGAACAGGGGCGCGGCACGATCAACGTGCTCTCCGCCGACAAATTGATGCGCAGCCCGAAGCTCTACGCCACTTTCCTGTTCTGGCTGCTCGCCGAGCTGTTCGAGGCGCTGCCGGAGGTGGGCGACCCGGAAAAGCCGGTGCTGGTGTTTTTCTTCGACGAGGCGCACCTCCTGTTTGACGACGCCCCGCCCGCGCTGGAGGATGCGATCGAACAGGTCGTGCGGCTGATCCGGTCGAAGGGGGTGGGCGTCTATTTCGTGACGCAGAACCCGATCGACATCCCCGAAAAGATCGCGGGCCAGCTCGGCAATCGCGTCCAGCACGCTTTGAGGGCTTTCACTCCGCGTGATAAGCGCGCGATCCGGGCGGCGGCGGAGACGTTCCGCATCAATCCCGATCTCGACGTGGAAAGCGCGATCACCGAATTGAAAGTGGGCGAGGCGCTGGTCTCGACACTCGACGCGGATGGCGCGCCCACCGTGGTCCAGCGCACGCTGATCGCGCCGCCCCATTCGAGGCTCGCGCCGGTCACGGCGAAGGAGCGCGCGATCGTCAATTCGGTGAGCCCGCTCGACGGAAAATATGACGAGGCGGTCGACCGCGAGAGCGCGGAGGAGGTGCTGGCGCAAAAGGCCGCCGATGCCGCCGCGACGGCGGCAGAGGTGGAAGAGAAGGGACGCAAGGAGGTCGCGAAGCGGGAGCGCAAGTCGACCTCGCTCTGGGGCAGGGCAGGCAAGGCCGCGGCGACTGCGGCGGCGGGCTCGCTCTCCTCGGTCGTGGTGGCGAGCGTGCTGGGCAAGAAATCCAGCGCCGACCCGATCCGCGCCGGCGCGACCGCCTTCGTGCGCAACATCATCGGCGGCTTGATGCGCTAGAGCGGACGGGCTTTCAAACCCGCCCGTTTACGCGACGACACGATTATCCCTGCGAGCGGCGCTGGCGCATGGTCTCGCGCATCGCGTCGCGCGCGGCCTTGCGTTCGGCGGCGGTCACATTCCCGTCGCCATCGGCATCCATCCGGGCGAAGCGCTGCTGCAAGGCGGCGTCGAACTCGGCGCGAGTCACGGCGCGGTTTCCGTCGGCATCGGCGCCGCGCATCATGCCGCGTGCCATCTTCCGGCCGCGCATGGCGGTCCTGCGCTCGGGACGCGCGCGGGTTTCGGCACTGGTCCGATCCGCGCGCTTCGCCCGCGCGGCGGTCCATTCGTCCTGCGAGAGGCCGCCGCTAGCATCGGTGTCGAGCGCGGCGAAGCGATCGGTCTTGCGCGTATCCTGCCGCGCGGCGCGGCGTTCCCGGCGCTGTTCCGCGCGCGCCTCGCGAGCGGTCTGGATTTCGGCGCGCGAGAGCTCGCCATCGCCGTTCGCATCCAGTTTCGCGAACCGATCGGCCTGGCGCGCCGCGCGGTCGGCTTGGTCGAGGACGCCATCGCCGTTCGCGTCCATGCGCGCGAACATCCGCGCCCCACGTTCCTGCATGGCGGCAAGCGTGATCGTGCGCTGGCCGCTCTCGACAGACCGCGCCTGAGGTTGAGGCTGCGCCTGAGTCTGGGCTTGGGCCAGTGCGACCCCGCCACCGGCCAGCGCCAGCGCGGAGAGAGACAGGGTGAGGATCGAATGCTTCATCGGACAAGCTCCTGCGATCGGCGCCCAATCGGCACCTGCAATGCGCAAAAGCTATGCCGCCTAAGCTTTCGCCATGGTGAAGGCGTTCAGCTTGTTGCCGTCGGGATCGCGGAAATAGCTGGCGTAGAACACCATCCCGTTCTCGTCCGCATCCCCGCGCGGGCCCGGGGCGCCTTCGTCACTGCCGCCGTTTTCGAGCGCGATTTGGTGCAGGCGATGGACCTGCGCCGTGTCCTTGGCTTCCAGCGCCACCATCATGCCATTGCCGACCGTCGCCGCTTCGCCATCGAAGGGTTTCGTCGCGGCAATCCCCGGCGCGCCGTCCATTTCGCCCCAGGCGATGAAGGTCGGAAACTCCATCATCCGCCCGACGCCCATTTCCTTGGCGATGGCGTCATAGAATGCCGCCGCGCGCTCCAGATCGTTGGTGCCGACAGTCACGTAACCCAGCATAGTGCTTCTCCCTCAAAGCGACTCGCGACCGCCTTTGAGAACATTGCAGGAACACACGCGCAGGGCAAGCCTGATCAGAGCGGCGCGGTTTCGGCCCCTAGCCAGGCGAGGTCATCCCCGTCCAGTTGCGGCGCCAGCAGCGCGCGGACCTTGGCGTGGTATCCGTCGACCCAATTCCGCTCCCGCTCCGTGAGCATGTCCGTGTCGATCAGTCGTCGGTCGAGCGGCACGAAAGTCAGCGTCTCGAAACCCAGCCAGTCGCCCTCGGCACCCTCGATCTCGACCGGGACGGTCAGGATCAGATTCTCGATGCGGATGCCGAATTCGCCCGGCTTGTAATAGCCCGGCTCGTTCGAAAGGATCATCCCTGCTGCAAGCGGGGTTCCGGTGCCTGGGAAGGCGCCGCCCGATTTCGAGATGCGCTGCGGCCCTTCGTGCACGGCGAGGAAGCTGCCGACGCCGTGTCCGGTGCCGTGGCCGTAATCGACGCCCGCCTGCCACAGGTGCATGCGCGCGAGCGTGTCGAGCTGGCCGCCATTCGTCCCCACCGGGAAACGCGCCAGTTCGAGCTCGATATAGCCCTTGAGGACGCGGGTGTTGCGGTCGATCATTTCCGGCGTCGGCTTGGCCGAACCGTCCGGCGTTCCGATCCAGACCGTGCGCGTGATGTCGGTCGTCCCGTCTCGATACTGGCCGCCGGAATCGCACAGGAAGATGCTGGCGGGCGGGATGGTGATGTTGCTTTCCTCATCCACTTTGTAATGCGGCAGCGCGGCGTGGCCCGCGGCGGCGCTGATCGTGTCGAAGCTCGTATCCTTGAGGAGCGCCGACCCGATCC
>NZ_LWFF01000305.1 GCF_001635685.1 Erythrobacter sp. HI0063 | reverse complement strand
AAGGAAGCATGCGATTTGAAACCGCAGGGAAAGCCTGAAGCCACTTCGAACGCTTGGGCCATATCGAAGAAATGGCAGGGGTGACAGGAACCCCAGCCGGAAATCGTCCAAGTATCTGAAAGCTCTCGTTTCCCATTCCAGCCCTGCCTTGGTTCGCCACGGCAGGGTGCCACGGAAGGGGGCCACGGCACATGTGCGGCATTCAGAACGTTACCCGCAAGCAGGGCACGTATTACTATCGCAAACTCATACGTTTAGGGGCTGATAAG
>NZ_LWFF01000304.1 GCF_001635685.1 Erythrobacter sp. HI0063 | reverse complement strand
TTCCACAATCCGCTCGATCTCACTCATGATAGCCCATGGCGCGAGGAAGGAATCCCGATCTCCTGTTTTAAGAGTCAATAGAACTGGTGTGCCGAAGATTTCGCTGAGGCATGGTCCACCCTGCGATCCTGCTTGCGAAGTCAGACGATCGAGATCTTCCCAGCGCCGAAGCCATAATGCGACGAACAGTTCAGGCGACTTCGACAGGATCGCGTCCAAGTAGCCGACGAATTCGAAAACGCCGAACCCCCAAAGCTGGCGCTGGATATGGTCGGTCGTCATTACCCGGTCATAGACTGGATTTCCGGCGTAAATCTCTTGAACTCTA
>NZ_LWFF01000303.1 GCF_001635685.1 Erythrobacter sp. HI0063 | reverse complement strand
GTCCCTCATTACATTGTTGAGCGGCTCTTTGACATCGTTGGTTTTTGATGAAGGGACATGTGGGCGACGGCGCCTGGTCCGGGGATTTTAAGGCTCCGGATACCAGTAACCAAGCCGATTGCCACATCCTTCCAGTGCTCCACGCATTGGATGTGATGATGCATGTTCATTCGTATCCATTACGTTTGACAGTGCAGGTATCGGCTCCTTGAAGCTCTTGCTTGTTCGGTTAGCGGCTTAACCGCCGTACCTTACAGGTAAGTGACACAAACTTGAGAGTTTGATCCTGGCTCAGAACGAACGCTGGCGGCAT
>NZ_LWFF01000302.1 GCF_001635685.1 Erythrobacter sp. HI0063 | reverse complement strand
CCAGCACCGGTGCCGTTGCACCGGTGGCGAGCGCGATGGCGGCGGCGCCTTCGGCAAGGATGGTACGATACATGATTGGAAAACCCCTTCCCCATTGGTTCATGGGCACGGACCGTAGCGGCCAGCCGCGCGAGAGCAACCGTGGGGCCGCACCTATCTGCCAAGGTCAGACGATTATCGGCAAACGGCATGCATCGGGGTTGCAACGGCCTCGCATCCGCCGCGCATCGGGTTGTGTTGCAATGCAGCATCGGCCATAGGGGCCGCTCATTCTTGCCGCGCGTTTTCGCCGCGGCCCAGACCCACGGACAGACAGACCATGCTCAACACCAGCGCAATCAAGCGCGACTGGCTTTCGAACATCCGCGCCGACATCCTTGCCGGGATCGTCGTGGCGCTGGCGCTTATTCCCGAAGCGATCGGCTTCTCGATCATTGCGGGCGTCGATCCGCGCGTTGGACTTTATGCTTCGGTCGCGATCGCGATGGTGATCGCGTTTACCGG
>NZ_LWFF01000301.1 GCF_001635685.1 Erythrobacter sp. HI0063 | reverse complement strand
TCTCTCCTCTTGAGCTTGTGAATCAGGCGTCGACCGCGACCGTCGCGGTGTCGTGATCGCCGGTATTGGGAGATCCGGCGGGGTCCAGCATCAACAGCCTGACTTCGCCGCGCGAGGCGACCGGGCGATGATCCTCGCCCTTTCCGATCAGGAGCAGTTCGCCGGGCCCAAGCGTCTCCGTCCGGTCGCGGAATTCGACGTCGAGCGTGCCGTCGAGGCACAGGAACAATTCGTCGTGATCGTGCGCATGCCAGTCAAATTCGCCGTCCAGCCG
>NZ_LWFF01000300.1 GCF_001635685.1 Erythrobacter sp. HI0063 | reverse complement strand
AAGCGCGTCCGGCCACGCGCCAGCTGACCGAAAGCACGCTGCCCGCCGCCGAAGCGACGCTGCGCGATCTGCGCGCCACCAGCAAAGCGCTGCGCGACGTGACCGAAAAGATCGACGAACAGGGCGCGGGCGCTTTGCTGTCGAGCCAACCTCTGCCCGATTACGAGCCGTGAGAGGATATCCCGCGATGAATTCCGTTCGCCTTCTTGCCGGATTGGCCCCCGCGCTGTTGCTGGGCGGGTGCCTCAGCTTCGGACCGGACGTGCCGGACCAGCTCCTGACGCTCACGCCCACGGCCACTGCGCCTGCCAATTCGGGCGCGCGCGGCTCCGATGCCTCGGCGCTGGTGCTTCAGGAATTCGAAGCGCCGTCATCGCTCAGCAATACGCGCGTTCCGGTCCAGATCGACGACACGAGCCTCGCCTATCTTCAGGACGCGGTGTGGGTCGAGCAGCCGGCCCGGCTGTTCCGTCGCCTGATTGCCGAAACCATCCGCACCCGCAGCAACCGCGTCGTGATCGACGGGGACGATCCCGGCGTCCTGGCCGAGAACCGGCTGACAGGAACGCTGCGCCAGTTCGGTTACGATGTCCGTTCGCAGAGTGTGGTCGTGGTATTCGATGCGGTCCGCCCGGGCGAGGGCGCGCAGGTCCAGACACGCCGCTTCGAAGCGCGTGTGCCGGGCGTGACCGCAGATGTTGCCAGTGTCGGCCCGGCGCTGAATCAGGCGGCCAACGAGGTCGCCGGTCAGGTCGCGGCCTGGATTGGTTGAGGAGCGGCGTTTCGATCGCCCGGCTCTACATCGGCAAGGAAATCTGCACCTGACCGAGCGCGGCGATGCGTTTCGTCAGGCCGATCTTCTGTTCCGCCTTCATTCGCGCATGATCCGACATGTAAGAGACGAGATCGCGTAAATCCGCGACGCTCGCCACCTTTACGAAGATCTGCGCCTTGTTGACGAAGACCACCGATTTCTTCTCGCGCGAGAGCAATTCCAGCACATTGCTCAAGGTGCCGGTGCTCTTGCTGTCCCAGATCATCAGCCCATAATCGGCATCCTGCGCCATCTCGATGTCCTTGGCGGTGAAGAATGCGCGAGTGCCGGGCGCGGCGAGGGGGAAGACCTGATGGACCGGCCACTGCCCGCGATTGTTGCGCGGGGTTTCGCCGCTGCAATAGACCGTGACCTTGTCCGCATTCAGCGATGCCAGCACGTCCTGTATCGCCGCGTCCGCCCCGTCGGCATCCCCGACGGCGACGGACAGACCGCTTGCGACCGCGTTGTCGATCCGCTCGCGCACCTTTTGATGCAGGCGCTTGATCGCAATCGATCCTGCGATGAAGACTGTGGTCATGTTTTCCCTGTCTTGGTGACGGCGGCGGCGTAAATTTTCGCGACCTTCGGATGCGATTGCAAGAGAGTGCAGACCGCGCTCATCGTCGCGCCGGTATCGAACAGATCGTCGAGCAGGAGTATGTTCGCGCCCCTAGGCACGGGCGCCGCGACGTTGATCTTGAAACGATTTTTGAGAACCGCGTCTTTTTCTTCTCTCGTCGCCAGGCTTTTCAGCTTCGGTGCCACCGACGAAGAATCTTTCATCTCGATCAAATGACTGCCGACGCGGATTCCAGCACGCTCGCCAAGTGCCCTGGCAATTTCGTCCACCGGCTGACGGGGGCGCTTGGTCGAGGCGGGGATCGGCACAATCAGGTCGATATCGGGAAGTTTCGGCATGATATGCGTGTTGAGCGCGCGGGCGATGTCGTGCTTCAGTTTCCAGCCTTGCTTGTATTTCAATTGGTGCAAGGCATTGCCTGCTTCCGTGTAGGTCGTATCGAATGTGGGGCGACCTTCTTCGTTGTCGCCTGTATATTCGCTACGCACCACATGCCGGTCGAGCGCATAACCAAGTTCCCAAGGCCCCGGAATTTCCCTGACATCGACTTCCATCTGCAACCCCTTTCTCGGACCATCGTCCAGAACAAAGGGGAGCGCAGTAAGCCGAGGTCGCGACGCTAAGCCAATTACAAGATTGTAAGTCCGATCCGGCGCGGGCGTTTATCGTTCGCGTCAGCTTGACCGACTAACCAGGGATAATCGGAGCTTGGTTTCAGGCCATGCGAATTCGCACCGGTCGCGGCCCCCGTTCTTGGCCGCGTACAAAGCCTGATCGGCCCGGCGCATATTCTCCGCGAGGCTGTCATCGGCGCGGATCGTGGCCAGGCCGATGCTGACCGTAAGGCGGTCAACATCCGGCAAGGCAAGCTGTCGAACCGCAAGCCGAAGGGTCTCGCAGACGGACGCTGCGCCTTCCATGCTTTGGTCGGCAAGCAGCAAGATGAATTCTTCGCCACCAATGCGCGCGAGATGGGCTGAAGCAGGACGGTTGCGGTCCAGGCAGGCAGCGATTTCCCGCAGAACCTGATCGCCCTTATCATGGCCACAATTGTCATTGATGCGCTTGAAATGATCGAGATCGAATATAGCGAGGAAGTCCCGTCCGGGCCGCTGTGGCGTGGCCTGAACAAGCGCATCGAAAACTTCCTGCAACGCGCGCCGATTGGGCAGGCCGGTAAGGTGGTCGTGCCTCGCCTCGGCGTGATTGGTCTGGACGACCGTCTGCAGGACCGAAATCAGGATGAAGAGGCCGATGCCCAACAGCAGGAGGCCGGAGCTGACCTGCGACACGATCGCATACGTCGTACTCGCGAACTCCGCCTCGTTCGCGCCGGTGTTCCAGCGCATGGCGACCAGCGGCTTGAGCAGGAAATGCAGGCTGGTAATCGCCAACAGCCACAACAGCACGCGATTGAGCGCTGTCGCGCGGGCGTGACGCCAAACCGTAAAGGCGCACAGCGCGGCAGGGAGCGCGAAGCACAGTTGAAAGCCGACCTGATACCACAGGTAATCGCGCGGCGTGTCGAGCGTTGCGATCCGATAGGCCATGCCGGCAGCGATAAGACAGAAGGCAGCTGCCCACATGGGGCTGCTTCCGTGAAACAGCGAAAGGGCGGGCGACAGGATTGCCAGCCCAGTCAGGAAACACGCTGTGGCGACGATCCGCATGGTTTGAGCGTCGGCACCGAAGACGACTGCCATGTTGGAGACCGGCTCCATCGCACCGAACAGAAAGCTGAGGCCGATCCAGCGCGCCGCGCGGGCCTTTGGATTAAGATAGGCGATCAACAGAAAACTCGCGGCCAGCATGACCGCAATCATCGTATTCATGATGAAGGGCAGCAAAGCTTGCGGCATCGATGGTCGGTTCCTGCTTACAGCGTCGGCGTGCGGGGGCCGGCTAACGCAAAACCTTTAACGTTTTGGGTCCGTCGATCCGATTGGCTCGGCGTTCACGCTGATCGGGCGGCGTTCGCGAAATCCATTGCCGCCAGAAAGGCATCGCGCCTATGCGCCCGGCGCTCTGCGGCTTCGGCATCCTCGCCCCAGCGTTCGGCCTGCCAGTCTTCTTCGAGATTCGAGGCATCCCACAGCGCGTCGCCATCCGCCTCGGATTCCAGCGCGGCTAGGCCGATGCAGAGCGATGCGGCGAGGCCGGTCACGGTTTCCAGTGCGGCAAGCTGAAACGGATCGAGCACGGTAAGGCGTGCGCGCAGACGATCCAGTGTGTCGGGCTTCAGGGGACGGTGGATGATCCCGCTGACGCGCTCCATCCGCACACCCTCGCGCCGTTCCATCTCGGCCACCAGCGGCTCCCATACGGCCTGCTGTCGGTGCCAGAACGGCTCGTCGGGCTCGGCGCGATAGCAGAGCGTATCGGTGTCGGCGTAAGCGAGGAGCATTTCGACGGTCTTCGCCGGATCGGGCGAGACCGTGTCGATAGCGTGATCGGCCAGATCGCGCGCCACGAAGCGGGCCGGTTCGATCGTTTCGCCCTGTTCGGCCCATTCCTTCGCCAGTCGCTGCGCCAAAGCCTCGCTCGGCACGATCTGATCGACGCCGCCGCCTTGCGTGCGGATGGGCCGCTCGTCGAGCAGCACCGCGAAACCATCGCCGCGCGAGGCGACCGCCACGTCTGTGTAGAAGCGTTTCATGCGTCGGGCGTCCGCCAGCGGCGCGCCAGCCGGTTGGGCAGGGTGAAGAACCCCGCCGCGCCTGCCACCAGCGCCAGGGCGCCGAGCCATTCCGGTGCGCCGATCTTGCCCGTCATCACCATGCCGCCGATCAGGACCACCGCCGCGCAGGTCACGCGCACGAGCTGGAGCAGGTAATACCGACCAATCGCGGGATCGTGTCCGTTATCCCGCTCAGCCATCGATCAGCGCTTCCAGCTCGGCCATCGTGTTCGCCACGCCGCAGGCGCCGAATTCCAGCAATTCCTCCGGCGCATGATAGCCCCAGGATACGCCGATCGCGCGCACGCCGGCAGCGCGCGCCATTTCCATGTCGAAGCTCGTATCGCCGATCATCACGGCGCTTTCCGGTGTACTGGACGCCTCGGCCAGAGCGGCCTGGAGCATGGCGGGATCCGGCTTGGAGGGATGCCGGTCGGCGGTCTGGAGAGTGACGAACAGATCCGCGATCCCGTGCGAGCGAAGGCAGGAGACAAGGCCCCGGTCGCTCTTTCCCGTCGCCACGCCGAGCGTGCGGCCACCTGAATGCAGGCGGCGGAGGAGGTCCTCCATGCCGTCGAACAGAGGTTCGTGCAGCCGCCCTTCGGTGCGCGCGGCGAAGAAGGCGCTCTTGTATCCGTCCACCACTACGGCCCGCTGCCGGTCGCTGGCATCGGGCACGAGCTCGCGCAGCGCCTGCGGCAGGCTGAGGCCGACGATGCGGCGGATCGCGTTGCGGCTGGGCGGGGCGAGATCCGCTCCGGCAAACGCGGTCTCCATCGCCTCGCAAATGGAGGCCTGGCCGTCCACCAGCGTGCCGTCGCAATCGAAGATGACGCAGTGGGTCTTGCTCGAAGGGTTCATCAGCGCTTGGGTCTCGGTTTGGCTCCGGCCTTGGCCGAGGGGCGGGCCGCGGGTTTGCCGCCCGGCTTGCCGCCGGTTTTCCCACCGGCTTTCTTCGCGGCCTTTCCCGGCTTCGAGGTCACGCGCGTCTTGCGTTCGCCGCGGCGGGCCTTGCGGTACTGCTTGGCGTGCTGACGTGCGGCCTGTTTCTTTTCCTCGCGCGATTTGGGCACCGTATCCTCGCGCAGAGGCGCCGCGTCGCTCAGCGAAAGATTGAAGCCCAGCTGATCCATCGACGATGCGAAATGCTCGGGAAGGTCGGCGGTCGCATCGACCGTGCCGCCTTCCGGCTCGTCGATGATCAGGCGGCGCGCATGCAGATGCATCTTGCGGCTGACCGATCCGGTCAGGAAAGCGTCCTGCCCGCCATATTTCCCATCGCCCACGATCGGATGGCCCATCGCCGCGCAGTGGACGCGCAATTGGTGGGTGCGCCCGGTCATCGGTTCCAGTTCGAGCCAAGCGGCTTTCTTGCCCGCCGCTTCGACCACGCGGTATCGGGTCTTGGCGGGCTGGCCGCCTTCGTGATCGACATGCATCTTCTCGCCGCCCGAGCCGGGCTGCTTGGCGAGCGGGGCGTCGATCGTGCCTTCGCGGATGTCGGGAACGCCGACCACAAGCGCCCAGTAAACCTTCTTGGCGCTGCGCCCGGAAAAACGCTTGGAGAAAAAGGCCGCGCTGCCCGGCGTACGCGCGATCAGGAGGATGCCGCTGGTATGCTTGTCGAGCCGATGGACGAGGCGCGGGCGCGGATCGTCCTCGCCCGCATAGGCATCGAGCAGACCGTCGACATGGCGCGTGGTCTTGGTGCCGCCCTGCGTGGCGAGGCCGGGTGGCTTATTGAGGATGAGGGCGGCCTTCGTTTCGAGCACTACCATGTCCTTCGCCAGCGAGACATCGTCGTCGCTCAAGGCGCGGCGCTGGCGCTGTGGGCGGCCGGTCGCCTCGCCGCCGGGCGGGACGCGGATGATCTGGCCGGTCTCCAGCCGATCGTCGGGCTTGGCGCGCTTGCCGTCCACGCGTATCTGGCCGGTGCGCGCCCATTTGCCCACCGTGGCAAAGCCGATCTGGGGCAGATGCCGCTTGAACCAGCGGTCGAGCCGGATGCCCTCATCGTCCGCCGCAACGGTGAACTGGCGTACTTCGTCGGAAATGCTCACGCGAAGCTCCTCATCACAGTCAGGCCGAACAGAAGCGCGCTGATGCCCAGCGCGAAGGACAGGATCGCATAAAGTCCGGCGAGCGCGAACTGGCCGCGCTCTATCAACAGCACCATTTCGAGGCTGAAGGCGCTGAAAGTGGTAAACCCTCCCAGCAGGCCGACGCCGAGCAGGAGGCGCAATTGCTCGCTGCCTTGCCCCGATCCGACGGCGCCGTGGCGTACCAGCCAGCCCGCCAGCATGCCCATGAGCAGGCTGCCGAGCGCGTTGACGGCCAGCGTCGCCCAGGGGAATATCGACATGGCGGGCCCGCCGAGCCAGACGGTCATAGCGCGCCCTAGCTGGTAGCGCAGCACCGCGCCCACCGCGCCGCCGATGGCGACATGCAGCGTGGCGACGGTGGGGGAGAAGGAGGAAGTTGAGGACATAGGGCCTCTCCCTAGCGCCATGCGAGCCAGCCGTCATCCCGGCTGATGCGGGTTTCGGGCGATCTAGCGGCTTGCATTTCGCGCTCCGAATCCGTAACAGCGCGCCGATAGGGCCGATCCGGAACGGATTCGGCGCGTTTTTCGTTAGTCTGGCGAAATCGTTTCAAGGAGGCGAACCCCGCGCTGCGGGCTCTGGCCCGTTAGTCGAGGTATCGAAGTTTTATGCAGATCATGGTTCGCGATAACAATGTCGATCAAGCCCTGCGCGCGCTCAAGAAGAAGCTGCAGCGTGAAGGCGTGTATCGCGAAATGAAGCTGCGCCGCCATTACGAAAAGCCCAGCGAAAAGCGCGCCCGTGAAAAGGCCGCCGCCGTGCGCCGCGCCCGCAAGCTGGAGCGCAAGCGTATGGAACGCGACGGCATCAAGTAAGCCGTTGCGCGCCTGACGCAGAAAAGCCATGAGGGCGCGGAGCCATCCGCGCCCTTTTGCGTATCAGGCCCCGTCGATTTTCGGGGCCTTTGCAGGACAGTGTTTCCATGACCGAGATCACCCGCGTTCCCCTCCATCCCATCGCCAAGGGCTCGCTTGCCAAGCTGTGGCTCGGCATTCTCGCCGCCATCGTATTCGGCGCCGGACTGGCCTGGGCCGCGATGCCGCAAGGGGCGGATCTGGAAGAACTGACCGCCGGTTCCGGCCCGACGCCGGGTGCCAATGACGTCGTGTTCGTGCGCTACAAGGGCACGCTGCCCGATGGGACGGTGTTCGACGAATCGCAGGATATCCCGCTGCCGGTCCAGGGCATCTTCCCCGAAGGCACGCCGCTGCCGCTCGACCGGATGCTCCCGGCCTTTTCCGAAGGCGTCCAGCAGATGCAGCCGGGCGGCACCTATCGGCTGACCATTCCGGGCGACGAGGGTTACGGAGCGGAGCCGCCCCCCGGATCGCCGATCCCGCCGAATTCGCCGCTGATCTTCGAAGTCGAACTGATCGAAGCGATGAGCGCGGAGGATTTCGAACGCCGCCTCCAGACGCTGCAACAGGCGCTGCAGATGCAGGGTGCACCCGGCGCGCCGGGCGCTGAGGGCGCAGCCCCTCCGCCTCCCCCGAGCGAGTGATCGCGGTACACCTGGGAATCGAAACGATCGGACCGGGATCGCAAGCTCGCGCTTGAAGGTGGCGGGCGGCGCGGCTAACGCGCTGACCATGTCGATTACACGAGACGAAGTGGCGAAGATCGCCTCCCTGGCGCGCATCCGCATGGGCGACGATGCGCTCGACAGCATGGTGCCCGAACTTAACAACATCCTCGATTGGGTGGAGCAATTGGGAGAGGTCGACGTGACCGGCGTAGAGCCGATGACCGCCGTCATCCCCAATACGCTGCGCCTGCGCGAAGACGAGGTGGACGCCATTCCCCAGACCGCGGGCGGGCGGCGCGAGGATGTGCTCGCCAATGCGCCTGCCGCCGAACACGGCTTTTTCGGCGTGCCCAAGGTGATCGAATAATATGACCGACCTGACCGAACTGGGCGTAAAGGCCCTGCGCGACGGAATCGCCACAGGCGATTTCACCGCGCGCGAAGCCGCCGAAGCCTTTAACGCTGCCGTCGAACAGGCGAGCGCGCTGAACGCCTTCATCGTCACTACCCCCGATCATGCGCTGGCCGCTGCCGACGCCATCGATGCGAAGCGCGCGAAGGGCGAGGATCTGGGCAAAATGGGCGGCGTGCCCATCGGCATGAAGGATCTGTTCTGTACCGACGGCGTGCAGACGACCGCTGCCAGCCACATCCTCGAAGGCTTCGTGCCGCGCTACGAAAGCACGGTCAGCCAGAAATTGTGGGAAGCGGGCGCGGGCATGCTCGGCAAGCTCAATCTCGATCAGTTCGCGATGGGATCGTCGAACGAGACCAGCTATTTCGGCAATGTTTCCTCGCCCTGGCGCAAAGAAGGCAGCAATGCCGCGATGAGCCCGGGCGGATCGTCCGGCGGCTCGTCGGCAGCCGTCGCTGCGCGCATCGCGCCCGCCGCTACCGGTACGGACACCGGCGGCTCGATCCGCCAGCCCGCCGCCTTTACCGGCATCACCGGGATCAAGCCGACCTATGGCCGCTGCAGCCGCTGGGGCGTCGTCGCCTTCGCCAGTAGCCTCGACCAGGCGGGGCCCATGGCGCGCAGCGTGGAAGATTGCGCCATCATGCTCGAAGCGATGGCGGGCTTCGATCCCAAGGATGCGACCAGCCTCCAGATGGACGTGCCGAACTGGGAAGACGCGCTCGACGCCGATCTCAAGGGCAAGCGCATCGGCATCCCGCGCGAATATCGCATGGACGGGACCGACGCGGAAATCCTCGACAGCTGGGAACAGGGCAAGGAATGGCTGCGCGATGCAGGGGCCGAGATCGTCGATATCTCCCTGCCGCATACCAAATACGCGCTGCCCGCCTATTACATCATCGCGCCCGCCGAAGCCTCCAGCAATCTCGCCCGCTATGACGGCGTGCGTTATGGCTTGCGCGATCTGCCGGACGGGGCGGGCCTGCAGGACATGTACGCCGCCACGCGCGCGGACGGGTTCGGAGACGAGGTCAAGCGCCGCATCCTCATCGGCACCTATGTGCTCAGCGCAGGCTTCTACGACGCCTATTACACGCAGGCGCAGAAGGTCCGCGCGCTTGTCGCCAAGGATTTCGAGAACGCATGGGCCGAATGCGACGCGATCCTCGCGCCCACGACGCCGACGGCGAGCTTCCTGCTGGGATCGCTCAACGACGATCCGCTGACCATGTATCTGAACGACGTGTTCGCCGTGCCCGCCAGCCTCGCAGGGCTTCCGGCGATGAGCGTGCCCGCAGGTCTCAATTCGGACGGCCTGCCGCTGGGCCTCCAGATCGTGGGCAAGCCTTTCGACGAACAGGGCGTGCTGAACGCAGGCCTCGCGATCGAACAGCGCGCCGGGTTCGTCGCGAAGCCGGAGGCTTGGTGGTGCTAGGCTGGGGCCCTGTCGAATGGATCGCGTCGATCGCGGTTCTCGTGACTTTGTGCGTGGTCCCGATCTGGGTCGCAAGCCGGGGCAAGACCGGCGAGGCGCGCTTCGATTCCGACGGTAAGGTGATGGACGATGAGTGAGTACCGCATCCAGGGCGCGACGGGCGAATGGGAGGTCGTGATCGGCCTCGAAGTCCACGCGCAGGTGACCAGCGCGGCCAAACTGTTTTCGGGCGCCAGCACGGCGTTCGGGGCGGAGCCGAATTCGCAGGTCAGCCTCGTCGATGCCGCAATGCCGGGCATGCTCCCGGTGCCGAACCGCGAATGCATCCGCCAGGCAGTGCGCACTGGCATGGCGATCGAGGCGCAGATCAACCGCTACAGCCGGTTCGACCGCAAGAACTACTTCTACGCCGACCTGCCGCAGGGCTACCAGATCAGCCAGCTCTACCACCCCATCGTGGGTGAAGGGCAGCTGCTGATCGAAGCGGACGAGAAAGCCGGCATCGCGCAGGACAAGATCATCGGGATCGAGCGTATCCATGTCGAACAGGATGCGGGCAAGCTGATGCACGATCAGCATCCGACCATGTCCTATGTCGATCTGAACCGCAGCGGCGTCGCCCTGATGGAAATCGTCAGCCGTCCGGATATGCGCAGCCCCGCCGAAGCCGGAGCCTATGTGCGTAAGCTGCGCGCGATCCTGCGCTATGTCGGATCGTGCGACGGCAACATGGAAGAAGGCTCGATGCGCGCGGACGTCAATGTCAGCGTGCGCAAGCCGGGCGAGGAATTCGGCACGCGGACGGAGACGAAGAACGTCAACAGCGTGCGCTTCGTCATGCAGGTCATCGAATACGAGGCCAATCGTCAGGTCGATGTGCTGGAAAATGGCGGCACGGTCGATCAGGAAACGCGCCTGTTCGATCCCGGCACCGGCACCACACGGACCATGCGATCGAAGGAAGACGCGCACGATTACCGCTATTTCCCCGATCCCGATCTGTTGCCGCTGGAGTTGGAGGAAAGCTTCCTCGACGAATGCCGCGCCTCGCTGCCCGAACTGCCCGACGCCAAGCGGCGGCGCTATGAAAGCGAGCTGGGCCTCACGCCCTATAATGCGCGTGAGCTGACCGCCGAGGTCGAAACCTATGCCCGCTTCGAAACGCTGCTGGGCGCGGTGGCGGCAAAGATCGGCAAGCCCGAAGCCGAGGTCGCCACGCAGACCGCGAACTGGGCGCTGTCCGTGGCGCCGGGCGTGATGAAGTCGCTGGGCGACGAAGCCGATCCCGCCAACGCGACGGCGGAAGCGCAGGCGAGCATCCTCGCCATGCAGGACAAGGGCGAGATTTCGGGCGGGCAGGCGAAGGAGATCTACGAGATCGTCCTCAAGACCGGCCGCGATCCCGAGGAAATCGCCGATGCGGAGGGCCTGAAGCAGGTCAGCGACACCGGCGCGATCGAGGAAGCGGTCGATGCCATCATCGCCGCCAATCAGGACAAGGTCGAACAATATCGCGGCGGCAAGGACAAGCTGTTCGGCTTCTTCGTCGGCCAGACGATGAAGGCGATGCAAGGCAAGGCGAATCCGGCAGTGGTGAACCAGATCCTGAAGGACCGGCTGGGGTGATCGCGGCCCGAGCCGCATCGCTTCTCGGTGCGTTCGCGCTGGCTGCGTGTGCCACGGTCCAGCCGACCGGATCGCCGGTCACTCTCACGCTGGCGGGCGCTCCGATACCCGCCGATCGGACGCATCAGGCGTTTCTCTATCGGGTGCCATCAGCCACCGATCACGAGAGCATGGTCACCCAGCAATGGTCCATGCTGGGGCGCGAGGATCGCGCTGCCCAGACCGGCGACCGCGAATATCGCGCCAGGGCCTGTACTCCTGTGCGACCGGCGGTTTCGGGATTGGACGATGCGATCGCCGAAATAACGCGGCACGCCGCCGAGACGCGGGTGGTGATCGTCAATGAAAGCCACACGGTAACGCGCCATCGCGACACGGTTGCCCGCTTGCTATCGGCGCTTCGACCGCTCGGTTTTACGGTCTACGCTGCGGAAACCTTCAGTAATGCCGAGAACGAAGCCGACCCGGTGGAGGACAATGCCGGGCTCGGCTGGGCCTCGTCGTCGGACGGCTATTATTCGCGAGAGCCCGCTTTCGGCAGAACGATAGGGCTGGCAAGGTCGCTGGGTTACCGATTGGCTGCCTATGAGGAAACCCAAAGCCAGTCCGCCGGGCGGGATGCGGACATGACCGAGTCGATCCGCGCGCGCGAAACCGCGCAGGCAGCCAATTTGGCGCAAATCCTCGCTACAATGGCTTCGGAAGAAAAGCTGATCGTCCATGTCGGCTATTCGCATGCGAGCGAGGTCCCGCTCACGAACGGAGACGGAAGCGAGAACCTTTGGATGGCGGCGCGCCTCAAGGCGCTGACGGGTATCGATCCGCTCACGGTCTCTCAGACGCTATGCCGGAGCGATGGCGGCTTGCCGTTTCTCGCCGAGCTGCCGCAGGACGAACCCGCGGGGCTGGTCGATCTGGTCCTGTCGCAGCCGGTGGCGCGTTTCGAACGCGGCCGTCCAATGTGGCGGCGCGAGGTCGGAGACGCCGAAGTTAACCTGTCGCCAGAGCTGCGCAACCGCGCCGGGCCGCTGATCGTCGAAGCGTTCCGGGCGGGCGATCCCTTTTCCGCCGTGCCGATGGACCGTGTCTATCTGGAACCCGGCGAAGATATTCCGCTGTTGCTTCCGCCAGGGGACTACACTGTCAGGGCGATCATACCGGCGAGCGGCACCAAGTGACCTCCATCGTCCTCGTCCAGCCCGAGATCCCCGGCAACACCGGCGCGGTGGGGCGCACCTGTGTGGCGCTCGATATGGAGCTGGTGCTGATCCACCCGCTCGGCTTCGAGATTTCGGACAAGCGCGTGAAGCGCTCCGGCCTCGATTACTGGCAGCATATCCGGCTGGTCGAATTCGCTTCGTGGGAGGCGTTCATGGCCGAGCGCGCGCCGCGCGGCGACCAGATGTTCCTGTTCGAGGAATTCGCCACCCGCAGCTTCTACGAACCCGACTATCCGGCGGACGCCTATCTGGTGTTCGGGCGCGAAACCAAGGGGATACCCGAGCCGATTCTGGCCGCCCATCGCGATGCGCTCGTGAAATTGCCGATGCGATCCGACCAGGTACGCTCGCTCAATCTCGCCAACACGGTGGCGGCGGCGGCCTATCAGGCGGTGCGGGCGCATATCTGACGCTCGACCCCGGTAGAGCGCTCAAGTCGCTCGCCGATAAGCTCGCTTGAAGCGCGTCCGCGATCGGCCTAGCCCATGCCGCAGGACGCGCCCCTAAAGCGCGTCGGGGAAAGGAACCGATCCATATCATGCGTAAACACGTTACCATCGCCGCGCTGCTCGCCGGTGCTGCCACCATCGCGATGCCCGCCGCCGCGAAAGAGGGCATGTACACGCCCGATCAATTGCCCGAAATCGCCGCCGATCTGCGCGAAACGGGCCTCGAAATCTCGCCCGAGGCATTGAGCGACCTCACCGGCTTCCCGATGGGCGCGATCGTCTCTCTGGGTGGCTGTTCGGCCAGCTTCGTTTCGCCCGAAGGGCTGGTGGTGACGAACCATCACTGCGCGCGCGGATCGGTGCAGTACAATTCCACCGCTGAGAACAATTATCTCGAAAACGGCTTCCTCGCCAAGACCAAGGGCGCCGAATTGCAGGCCGCCCCGGGTTCGCGCATCTACGTGACGGTCGCGGAAAGCGACGTGACCGAGCGGATGCGCGCAGGGACCGAGAGCCTCACGCCCAATGCGCGTTACGACACGATCGAGCAGCGCATGAAGGACATCACTGCCGAATGCGAGCAGGACGCAGGCTATCGTTGCCTCGTGGCGAGCTTCTACGGCGGGGACCAATACAAGCTCATCAAGCGCCTCGAAGTGCGCGACGTGCGGCTGGTCTATGCGCCTGCCGATTCGATCGGCAAATATGGTGGCGATATCGATAACTGGATGTGGCCGCGCCACACCGGCGACTTCGCCTTCTACCGCGCCTATGTCGCGCCCGACGGAACGGCTGCGGACTATTCGCCCGACAACGTGCCGTTCAAGCCCGAGCACCATCTGAAGGTGAGCCGCGCCGGCCTCGAGGATGGCGATTTCGTGATGGCTGCGGGCTATCCCGGCTCGACCTCGCGCTACGCCACGCTGACCGAGGTTGAGAACACCTTCGGCTGGCAGTATCCGACGATGGTGACGATGCTCAACGAGTGGATCGACACGATCGAGGAAACCGCGCCCGAAGGATCGGACGCGCGGGTGAAATACGAATCGCGCCTGGCGGGCCTCAACAATTACGAGAAGAATCTGCGCGGCCAGATCGAAGGCGCACGCCGCGTGGGCCTGATCGACCGGCGGCGTATTCGCGAGGCGTCGCTGGCGGACTGGATCGGACAGGATCGCAGCCGCGCCCAATATGGCCGCGCAGTCCGCGATCTTCAGGCGCTGAGCGCGGAAAGCGCGGCAGCGGCTCGGGAGAACTATCTCTACAATTACGCCACCAATTCGCAGATGCTGAGCACTGCGCAGCGCCTGTATCGTCTGGCGAAGGAGCGGCAGAAGCCCAATGCGCAGCGCGATCCGGGTTACCAGGAACGCGACATGACCTTCTTCCGCCAGGGCCTCCAGGCGCTCGACCGGCGCTATGATCCGGCGGTCGACAAGGCGGAATGGATGCTGTTCCTCGACCAGTATCTCGATCAACCGGCGAGCGAGCGCGTGGCCGTTCTCGACAATGCGCTGGGGCTGACCGGCACAGTCGATCGCGCCGCGCTGTCGCAGCGGCTCGATGGCTATTACGCCCAGACCGATCTCGACACTGCCGAACAGCGGCTGGCCCTGATGGATGCGACGCCCGCCCAATTGGAAGCGAGCGGCGATCCCTTCATGAAACTCGCCGTGGCGCTCTACGATTACGAGCGGGCGCAGGAAACCGAGGGCGAAGCGCGCGCGGGCCGGATGCTGGCGGTGCGACCGACCTATATGGAAGCGATCACCGACTGGCAGCGCTCGCAGGGCGTGGTCACGTATCCCGACGCCAACAGCACGCTGCGCGTGACCTATGGCAAGGTGCTGGGCGGCGTTCCGCGCGACGGGATGGCCTATCTGCCCTTCACCACGCTGGAAGGCATTCTGGAGAAGGACACGGGCGAAGATCCCTTCAATGCGCCCGCCAAGCAGCTGGAGGAAATCCGCCAGCGCGATTACGGGCCCTACAAGCTCGGCAGCATCGGCAGCGTTCCGGTGAACTTCCTATCCGACCTCGATTCGACCGGCGGGAACAGCGGTTCGGCGACGCTCAATTCGCGGGCCGAGCTGGTCGGGCTATTGTTCGACGGGACGTACGAAAGCGTCAATTCGGACTGGGATTTCGACCCCAAGACCACGCGGACCATCCATGTCGACACGCGCTACATGCTGTGGGTGATGGACAAGGTCGATGGCGCCGACGCGCTGATCGATGAGATGGACATCGTCGACTGATCCGATCCGTTCGCGACAAAGAAAGGGGCCGTCGGCGCGATCCGGTGGCCCTTTTTCATGTCGTGACGTAGGGCCGGACGAGATCGCGCACGTCCACGCGGGCCTTCAGGCGCGCGGCGAGGAGCGCAGTGCCGCTGATCTTGCGCTGGACGAACAGCGTGTCCACCGGCGGGATATGCCAGGTCGCCCGGTCGGCGGCCATTTCCATGCCCTGTTCGCGCAAAGTGGACACGAAAGCGCGATCCCCGAAATCGAAGGGGCCGGGGCGGTTCATTTCGGTCACGATGATGTCGATCATGCGATCCACCAGCGCGCCGTGCCGCTCCGCCGCCGCTTCGCCCAGAAAGCCCGCCGCAATGGTGGCGCGGCGCACAGCCGCGCGGTCCTCAGCCAGTCCCGCGGCGAGGATGGCGCGATAGCCTTCCGCCGTATCGGGTTTCAGATCGCGCGCCGCGCCGAAATCGAGCAGCACCAACCGTTCGTTTTCGCGGTCGTAGCGGTAATTGGCGAAATTGGGATCGGTCTGCATCGCGCCGAATTCGAACAGCTCGCGCAGCACCAGCGCCATGAGGTCGCGCATCGCGGTGTCGCGTATCACCTGCGGTGCGGTTTCCAACGCTTCGATCGGCTCGCCCGCCACGAATTCCATCGCCAGGATACGCGACGTCGTCAACGCCTCGATCGGGCGCGGAACGTGATAACGGGCATCGTCTTCCAGCCAATCGGCGAAGCGCCGCATCTCGCCCGCCTCGCGCTCGTAATCGGCCTCCTCGTGCAATTGCCGTTTGGCTTCGTTCAGCAGCGGGCCGAGATCGAGTTCGCGTGGCAACAGGCCGGAAACGCGCAGCAGCGTCGCGACATTGTCGACATCGGCATCAATGCTTTGCGCAACGCCGGGATATTGCACCTTGATCGCCAGCTCGGTCCCATCGGGCAGACGCGCGCGATGGACCTGCCCGATCGAGGCGGCTGCGATCGGATTGGCGTCGAAGGCGGAGAGGCGCGATTTCCAGTCCGCGCCCCATTCGCGCGCCAGCACGTCGCCGAGTTGCTTGGGCGGCATGCGATAGGCCTGCTCGCGCAGCTGCGCCATGATCGCGGCCAGCTCCGCAGGGAGGAAATCGCCCGCGTCCATCGAAATCATCTGGCCAAGCTTCATCGCCGCCCCGCGCAGATGCGACAGCCGGTCCGCGAGCCGGCCGACATTGCCGGGCGTCAGCAGCAGGTCGCGCATTTTCGGGCGCTCGCCTCGCGCAAGCCGCCGCGCGCCTTCCCCGATCACGCCGCCCGCGACGCCGCCTGCCAGCCGCCCGAACGTGCCGAGGCGCGCCACCCGGCTGCTGGGCACGGCGCGGTTGCGGGATGAATCGGAAGTGTCGGGAAAGTCGTCGTCCATGTCTGCTACCTCAAGCCGCGAAGGGGCCGGCGGGTTCCGCACCCGACGTAGGCGCGCAAACGAAAAGGGCCGCCGGATCGCTCCGGCGGCCCCTCAAATGTCGTTTCGACGGCGATCAGCCCTGACGTTCGCCGGTCAGCGCCATGTCGCCGAATGCGCCCGCATTGACCTTGCCGGTCATTTGGTCGCCATTGACGGTGGCTTCGCAATCGAGCGTCATCGGCATGGGGACGGTCATGTCCATTTTCCACTTGAGCGTATCGCCCGCAATGGTGCCGTCCTTGACGTCCATCGAGCCCATGCCGCCGGCCATCGAGCCGGTGAAGGTGTTGCCATCGTCGCCCGGCACCACGGTGAAGGTGCCCTTCTGGTCGCCCATCGGGCTCTTGACGACGGTATCGTAGGTTCCGGCTACGGACATAAATTCTCTCCTGAAATTTGGCCTGAGATAGGGCCTGAAAGAGGGTTGAGGCAGTTCGAATTACGGCCCGCTCAATCGCGCTTGCTGACACGAATGTCAATAAGCGCGATTGAGCCGGACCTTACTGGCCCATCTCGCGTACTTCGATGTCGAGACCGAGGCTGTCGAGCTGCGGGCGTACCACGCTCGCATCGCCGACCACGACCCAGACGAAGCGGTCCGGATCGATCGCGGCGCGGACTGCGGCATCGAGGCTTTCACCCGTCTGCGCGCGGTAGCGGGCCGCCAGCGTCTCGTAGTAATTGTCGGGACGACCATAGAGCGCGTTCTGCTGCATCGCGCCGAGGACCGCGCCCGAGGTTTCGAACTGGCCAGGCAATTCGCCGATCTGCGCCGTGACGATCCGCTCCAGCTCGGCATCGGTGACACCGTCGCTGTCGAGGAATTCGCCCGTCTCGCGGATCAGCTCGGCCAGCGCGTCGCCCGTCCGGTCCGCCTGGACCGGGGCGGAGATGAGATAGCCGACCGCGTTCTCGTTGGTCTGCGGCGCGCCGCGCACGCCGTAGCTCCAGCCCTTGTCCTCACGCAGGTTCATGTTGAGGCGCGCGAGGAAATTGCCGCCTAGCGCGTTGTTGGCGTTAAGGAAGTCGACATAGGTCGGCTCACGCGGATCGACCGGCGTGCGCTGGCCGCCCAGAATGAAGCTTTGCGGCGAGTTCGGGCGGTTGATCAGCACGATGCGCGGCTCGGTCGGCATGGCCGCCATGCTGCCAAAGCTTTTGGTGCCCTTCGCCACATTCGGAGCCTGCCAATCGCCGAAGACGGCGTTCAGCGCGGAGACGATCTCGTTCAACGGACGGTCGGAAACGACGAAGAC
>NZ_LWFF01000299.1 GCF_001635685.1 Erythrobacter sp. HI0063 | reverse complement strand
TGCGGTATTCCGTACCGATGGCGAAAGCGACCGGTTCGGCAGTGCCGAGGGCGAAATCTCCGAGCGTGCCGGAGATGGCGGCGTTGACGACCTGCTGGGTCGAGATATCGCCGTTCTGTGCCAGGATCGAAATCTGGTCGACGGCTGCGGGCGTAAGGGTGCCCGGGCCGAAGATGTTGATCGCCGGATCCGTACCGTCGAGGCCACGCTGGAAAGCCGAGCGCGAGATATTGCCCTGCTGGACGTTGGCGTTCCGCGTACGCGAGAACATGTAG
>NZ_LWFF01000298.1 GCF_001635685.1 Erythrobacter sp. HI0063 | reverse complement strand
GTCGATCATAATCGGCGGTGCAGCCGCGTAGCCAATCGAGGGAGTCACATCCCCGCCCGCGTCTCGCTCCGCCACCCATGCGGCTAGGTCTTCGGGCCGCGTCGTCTCGTAGCCGTTCGCGGACAGGAAGCCGTTGATTTGCTCGAGCGTCCCCGTTTTCAGCAGGCCGAGATATTCGCGCTCTTTCTCAGGCGGAAGACCCGTTTCGGGCGTGGGCGTG
>NZ_LWFF01000297.1 GCF_001635685.1 Erythrobacter sp. HI0063 | reverse complement strand
TGGTTTCGGCGCGCGCGATATCCTCCTGCGCGGGTACGGTGCCCGCCAGCGAGACGACGCCCTGCTGCACGTCGACACTGACATTTTCAAAGGCGGGCAATTCGCCGAAAATGCCGCGAATGCGATTGGCGATGCGCGCATCGCTGCCCGCTTCCTGCGTATCGTCGATGACCTGTTCGGGCGCCGCGCTCGCCGTCGCTTCGGGCGTTTCCGGAGCGGCGGGCAGCATGGCCGAGGCCGGGAGGCTGGCGAAGGCGGCGGCCAGAACGACCAGCAGGGCGGCGAGGCGATGTTTCATCTTCAGCATTCTCACGATCCGGCCACCGTCATGCCATCGACCCTGAGAGTCGGCACGTCGAGCGCGCGCAGGCGTTCGAGATCGTTGGCGGGGGTCAGGGTCTTGAACATGGCGAGCAGATTGCCCGCAACGGTGATTTCCGCCACCGGCCCGGCGATTTGGCCGTTCACGATCCGAAAGCCGGATGCGCCACGGCTGTAATCCCCGGTGACGAGATTGACGCCCTGACCGAACAGGTGCGTAACGTATAGCCCGTCCGCGATGTCAGCCATCAAGGCCGCAGGACTGGCCTCGCCCGCTTCGAGATAGACGTTGCTGGGCGAAACGCCCGGCGCACCGCCCCCGCCGCGCGCGGCATGGCCGGTGAGGGGGCGGTCGAGCTGGCGCGCCGAGGCCGTGTTGGTCATCCAGCCGAAGATTCGTCCGTTCTCGACAAGCGCGCGGGGCCGACAGGCCAGCCCCTCCCCGTCGAAGGGCCGGGAGCGCAGGCCGCGCCGCCTCAACGGGTCTTCGAGGATGCGGATGCCGGGCGCGAAGAGATCGTCCTCCTCGTGCCCGATCAGGAAGCTCGCCTTGCGGGCCACGGCGGGACCGCTCATCGCGCCAAGCAGATGGCCAGCCAGCCCGCCGCCCACGCGCGGATCGAAGATGACTGGCATCCTGCCGCTTTTGAGCGAGGCCGGGTCGAGCCGCGCGACGGCGCGCCGCCCGGCCTCCGCCCCGATATCCGCTGCGCTTGGCAGATCGGCGCTGTGGCGCGCGCTGCGGAAATAGCCGTCGGTCTGCATCCGGCCGCCCTCGCCCGCGACGACGCTGGCGGAAACGGAATGGCCGGTCGCCTGATAACCGCGCGCAAAACCGTGCGATGTGGCGAGTGTGACCACGCTGTGCGACCGGCTCGCCCCGCCACCGTTGGAATTGGTAACGCCTTCGATCCGGCGCGCCGCATCCTCCGCCTCCATCGCACGTTCGCGCAGGGTCTCGGGCGCGGTTTCCTGTGCGTCGTAGAGATCGAGATTAGGCAAATCGCCATCGAACAGCCGTTCCTGCGGGGCCAGCGCAGCATAGGGATCTTCGGGCGCGATCCTTGCCATCGCCAGAGCGCGCTCCGCCAGAGTGCGAAAGGCCTCGGCGCTGAAATCGCTGGTGTGGATCGATGCGGATCGCTTGCCGACGAAGACCCTCAACTCGATCGATTCGCTTTCCGAACGCTCGACCTCCTCGAGCTTGCCGAGCCTCACTTCCACGCCTTCGGAAGCGTCGGCGCGCATGACCGCATCGGCCGCGTCGGCGCCCATTCTTCGCGCAATCGCAATGAGGTCTTCGCAGCGGGTGAGCGCCGTATCGCTATCGATCATGTACGGTGAACTCCGGATCGCCGCTTTGGGGTCCGGTTAGGTCCACGAAGGCGGCGGCGCAACCGCCGGGCGGATCAGAGGATCGCCTTGCACCCGTAAGCGATCGCGAAGGGCAAGCCGATCGCCATCGTCCACAACGGGCCCTGATCGCGGCGGTAATCGCCCGACAGCGCCGGGTCCGCCGCATGCGCATCGTCGATATCCTTCCACCGCCTTTCGAACCAGCGGCAGGCGGGAATGATCGCGACCACGAGGACGACCAGCAAGAGATAGGGGAGCAACGAGGGCATGCCCTTTTCCAGCGCCTTGACCGTCACGAAGATCTGGAGGCCGGTATAGACGATGAGGGCGAGCGCGACATTGTCGCTCATGCTCTTGCGCCAATCGCGAGTCCCCGGCCTGCGTGCTTCGCCATGCGTGTACCGATAGGCCCGCTCGTCGATCGCTTTTCCCACAGCGCTCTCCCCTTGCATCCTTTTTCCCGACTCGAAACATTTCAGAAACTATCGGGATTGGCAAGTTTTCGCCTCTCAGCGAGCCCGCGGCACGCCGGATATTGCGCGGTCTCGGTTCGCTGCAATCCATGCAGGTTTCCTGCCAAATGCCCACGCGCTTGGACCGGCGGGGTTTTCAGCCACGCTCGCTGCTCCTAAAGCGAAAGGCATGAGCGACACTGCAGCAACCGAATTGCAACGCGAGGATCTGGCCGAAGAGGCTGTGGCGGATGCCGCGCCGCCGATCCCGCAGGGCGGACTCGAAGTGATCTCGATCGCCAAGAGCTACGACAAGCGCAGCGTGCTCAGCGATATTTCCCTCACCGTCGGCAAGGGTGAGGTGCTCGGCCTGCTCGGGCCCAATGGCGCGGGCAAGACGACCTGCTTCTATTCGATCATGGGCCTCGTGCGCCCCGATGCCGGCCGCATCCTGATGGATGGGGAGGATGTGACCAAGCTGCCCATGTATCGCCGCGCGATCCTGGGCCTCGGCTATCTGCCGCAGGAAACCAGCATCTTTCGCGGGATGACGGTGGAACAGAATATCCGCTGTGTCCTCGAAATGGTCGAACCCGATCCGGCCACGCGCGAGGCGGAACTGGACCGGCTGCTCGACGAATTCGGCCTCACGCGCCTCAGGACGAGCCCCGCCATGGCGCTGTCGGGCGGTGAACGCCGCCGCGCCGAAATCGCTCGCGCGCTGGCGGCGAAGCCATCGATCATGCTGCTCGACGAACCCTTTGCCGGGATCGACCCGCTCTCGATCAGCGACATCCGCGATCTGGTGAAGGATCTGAAGACGCGCGGGATCGGCGTCCTCATCACCGATCACAATGTGCGCGAGACGCTGGAGATCGTGGACCGCGCCTGCATCATCTATGGCGGCCAGGTCCTGTTCGCCGGGACACCGCAGGCGCTTGTTCAGGACGAGAATGTGAAGCGGCTGTATCTGGGCGAGAATTTCACGCTGTGATGCCATCGATCGCATAATTCCATGGCGTTGAGCCCCCGCCTCGATCTGCGGCAGACCCAGTCGCTGGTGATGACGCCGCAATTGCAGCAGGCGATCAAGCTGCTGGCGCTGTCCAATCTCGAAATCGAGGCCTTTGTCGGCGAAGCGCTGGAATCGAACCCGCTGCTCGACATCGGCGAAGTGCGCCACGAAAAGGGCGAGCGCGACGGCGAGGAAGCCCCCGCCCCATCCGAACACGAGAGCGATCCGGGGCCCGATGGTTCCGAAGCGCTCGATATCGAGAGCCACGCGGTCGATCCCGAGGCCTCGCGCGCCGATCTTCAGTCCGATCAGGGCGATTGGGGCAAGGCGGCGGGCGGCGCGGGCTCGCTGGGCGAGGACGGCCTGCCCGACCTCGAAAACCGGTCTTCCGACGGACCGACTCTGGCGGAACATCTCGCCGCACAGATCGGCGGCGAAGCGCGCAGCGAGCGTGAAGCGCTGATCGCGCTGCGCATCGTCGGCGAGCTGGACGAGGCGGGCTATCTCGAAACCGCCTTGCGCGACATCGCCGAAGATCTCGGCGCACCTCTCGCCGAAGTGGAGCGCGGACTGGACCTCGTCCAGCGGCTCGACCCGACCGGCGTCGGCGCACGCGACCTTGCGGAATGCCTCGCGCTCCAGGCGCGCGAGGCGGATCGTTACGATCCGTGCATGGAGCGTTTGATCGCCAATCTCGATCTCGTCGCCGCAGGCGAAGTGGCGCGGCTGAAACGGCTCTGCCGGGTCGACGATGAAGACTTCGCCGACATGCTCGCCGAATTGCGCGAATACGATCCCAGGCCGGGCCTGCGCTTCGGCGGCACCGCCGAAACCGGCATCGTGCCCGACGTGCTGGTCGCGCCCGACGAGACCGGCGGCTGGAAAATCCGCATCAACGAGGCGAGCCTGCCCCGCCTCGTGGTCAACCGGGAATATTACGTCGAATTGAAAGGCGGCGCGCGCGACAAGAAGGCGCTGTCCTGGCTCAACGAGCAACTCTCCGAGGCCGACTGGCTGATCCGCGCGCTCGACCAGCGGCAGAAGACCATCCTCAAGACCGCCGCCGATATCGTGAAGCGGCAGGACGGCTTCTTCCGGCAAGGCGTCTCCGCGATGAAGCCGCTTACCTTGCGCGAAGTGGCCGAAAGCATCGAGATGCATGAAAGCACGGTCAGCCGGGTGACGAGCAACAAATATCTCGCCTGCCCGCGCGGCACGTTCGAGCTCAAATACTTCTTTTCGAGCGGAGTGGGCGCGGCCGATGGGGAAGGCGCGAGTTCCGAAGCCATCAAGGCCCGCATCAAGGCGCTGATCGATTCAGAGGACGCAAAGAAGGTTCTATCCGACCAGGCGCTGGTCGATGTTTTGAAAGCCGAGGGATTCGATCTCGCCCGCCGCACCGTCGCCAAATATCGCGAGGCGATCGGCATCGGGTCCAGCGCACAGCGTCGCCGGGCGAAGAAACTGCAAGGTTTGTGAAGCGGCGCCGATTGTGTAAGCTGCTGAAGAATCGAGCCTACACAGAGCCCACATACGAAAACGTTAACGCGGGTAACCCACCGTTAACCTTTTCCGTTCAGAAGAGGGGTGGTTAACGAGGCGGAACCCATAGGAAGGGCGTCGTCACGCAAGGGCCAAGCGAGGGCCACCATTTTCCGGCCAGGCTGCGGCCAAGCCATACTCGGGGTACAGGGGACCAGACCCATGCGCGTATTGCTGATCGAAGACGAACCGACCACCGCCAAGGCGATCGAGCTGATGCTCACGACCGAAGGCTTCAACGTCTATTCGACCGATCTGGGCGAAGAGGGCCTCGATCTGGGCAAGCTGTATGATTACGACATCATCCTGCTCGACCTGAACCTGCCGGACATGCACGGTTACGACGTGCTGAAGAAACTGCGCGTGGCCAAGGTGCAGACGCCGGTTCTGATCCTGTCGGGCATTTCGGAAATGGATTCGAAGATCCGCAGCTTCGGCTTCGGTGCCGACGATTACGTGACCAAGCCTTTCCATCGCGAAGAGCTGGTGGCGCGCATCCACGCCGTGGTGCGCCGGTCCAAGGGCCATTCGCAATCGGTCATCCGCACCGGCAAGCTGGCCGTCAATCTGGACGCCAAGACCGTCGAAGTCGACGGTGCGCGCGTGCATCTGACCGGCAAGGAATATGCGATGCTGGAGCTGCTCTCGCTTCGCAAGGGCACCACGCTGACCAAGGAAATGTTCCTCAACCACCTTTATGGCGGCATGGACGAGCCCGAACTCAAGATCATCGACGTTTTCATCTGCAAGCTTCGCAAAAAGCTGAGCCACGCCTGTGGCGGTGAAAACTACATCGAAACCGTCTGGGGCCGCGGCTATGTGCTGCGCGATCCGGACGAGGCGCAGGAAGCCGCCTGACCCACTGATTTTCCAATACCCGACCCGCTTGGACAGCGAGGAAAACGTCCGGTGCCCCGCAGCACCGGGCGTTTTTCTTTAGCGGCCCCCTAGTTTTTCCCCGTATGCCGTTTCTGCGGCGCAGCGTAACTGGCGGCTTCCAATCGCCGAAAGATACGCTCGCATGGAAGTGTTCGGTTTCGATCCTGCCGGTTTCGACTGGGCAGGTCTTCTTCCCTTCATCCTGATCGGTTTCGCAGCCCAGATGGTCGACGGCGCGCTGGGCATGGCGTTCGGCGTCATCACCAACACGCTGCTGGTCGGCGTGATGGGCGTGCCCCCCGCCCTCGCCTCGCAGCGGGTCCATGTGGTCGAATGCTTCACCACGGCGACGTCGGGCATCAGCCATCTTCTGAACGGCAATATCGACAGGAAACTGTTCTTCCGCCTGCTGATCCCAGGCATGATCGGCGGAGTGACGGGCGCTTACCTGTTGAGTTCGATCGACGCTTCGAAGATCAAGCCCTTCGTCCTTCTCTATCTGGCGGGCATCGGCATCTATCTGCTGGTGCGCGGCATCGTCTATCCGCCCACCAAGCGCGAGGCGAAGCATGTCGCCCCGCTGGGCCTTCTCGGCGGATTCCTAGACGCGGCGGGCGGCGGCGGCTGGGGGCCGGTGGTCACCAGCAATCTGCTGATCCAGGGGGCGGAGCCGCGCAAGGTCGTCGGCACGGTCAATTCGGTCGAATTCTTCCTGACGATCGCGATCTCGGCGACCTTTATCTTCCATCTCGGCATCGCCGATCTTGCCGGAGCGACTGCGGGCCTGTTGCTCGGCGGCGTGATCGCCGCGCCGTTCGGCGCTTTTGCGGCCAAGCATTTCAGCCCGAAACTGATGCTGATCCTGGTCGGCGTGGTGCTGACGGCGACGAGCCTTTACGGCGTCTGGACCGCCTTCGCCTGATTGGTCTAGGGCGCGCGCCATGACTGCTTACAAGGAAGGCGACCCGACCACGCTGAACCGGCTTTACGGCCGGTCGATCGGCAAGCCGTTGCGCGCGCATCAGCAGGGGCTGGTGGACAATCTGCTGCCCCGGATCGCGGTGCCGGACGAAGGCCCGGTCACGGCGGAGCGATTGTTCGGCGATTCGCGCCCCCTCCATTTCGAGATCGGCTTCGGCGGCGGCGAACATCTCGCCTATCGCGCCGACATGCTGCCCGATCACGGCCTGATCGGGGCCGAGCCCTATGTGAACGGCGTGGCACAATGTCTGGCGCAGATCGAGGAGGAGCGGCTCGCCAATATCCGCCTCGTCCATGGCGATGCGCTGCAGGCGCTGGCCCGCGTGCCCGATGGGGCGCTGACCATGGTCTATCTGCTCCATCCCGATCCCTGGCCCAAGGCCAAGCACGCCAAGCGCCGGATGATGAATGACGGCCCGGTGCGGATGATCGCCGACAAGTTGAAGCCGGGCGGCGAATTCCGCTTCGGAACCGACCATCCGATCTATCTGCGCCACGCGCTGATGGTGATGCGTCGCTTCACGGACGAATTCGAATGGCAGGTCGAAGGGCGCGACAGTTGGGAAAACCGCCCCTCGGGCTGGTGCCAGACGCGTTACGAGAAAAAGGCCCGCGAACAGATGGGCCACGAAGTCTGGTACTTTCGATTCAGGCGACGCTAGACTACGCTGATGTTGTAAAAACAACGACTTAGCGCAAAACACTTACGCCAGAATTGCCTCCAATTCGCCCCTTTTTCCGCTTGCGTGATTACCCGGTGATTGCCAGAAAAGGCCACGAGGTATCGCATGGCAACAGGAAAAATCAGCAAGCGCACGGTCGATTCGCTCCCGGTTGGACCAAAGGAAAACTATCTTTGGGACACCGATCTCAAGGGCTTTGGCGTCAAGATTACAACTGCTGGATCAATCAGTTACATAATCCAGTTCCGAATGGGCGGACGAGAAGCGAAGACTCGTCGTTTCACGATCGGATCACATGGATCGCCTTGGACACCGACTACTGCACGCTTGGAAGCTGAGCGATTGTTGGTGATTGTTGCGCAGGGCATTGATCCGGTTGATGCGGAAAAGCAGCGCCGCCGGGAAGCTGTCGACCTCGCCTTCTCGAATTACGCTGACCTCTTCACTCGCTCCTGCAAACGCGAGGGATGGCGTCGCCTCGTGGAGCGATCCATTCGCCTCTACCTCAAGCCCACATTCGGAATGAAGGCGCTGCCAGCGATTACGAAGATCGACGTCGTTTCGGTTCTCGATCAGATGCCGCCCAAGCAGGTGGCAAACCGGCGAAATGTCTTTGCCGTTATGCGCCGCCTGTTTCGCTGGGCCGTCAGTCGCGGAGATATCGATCGCAATCCGATGGAGGGCATGGAAACGCCGCCTCCGGTCAAGCCACGAGAGCGCTGGCTCAAGGATGGCGAACTCCGCCATATCTGGAATGCGGCGCCGGAATGTCATCGCTGCTTTGGTCCAATTGTCAGGCTTCTGATCGTAACCGGACAGCGCCGTGAAGAAGTCTCCGGGATGCACTGGCAGGAGCTCAGTCGCAGCGAAAGATTATGGACCCTGCCCGGATCTCGAACCAAGAACGGAGAACCTAACTCCATTCCCCTCAACGATCTTGCAATCGCCGAGCTCGACCGGGAGGCTCGCGGCGAGAGGTGGCCGCGTAAGGGCCGTGTTTTCGCGACAGCTAGCGGGGCGGGCTTTACGGGATACGCCAAAGGGAAGGTGAAGCTCGACAGCCTGATTGAGGAACGTTGCGAAGAGCCGCTCGAAGCCTGGCGCCTTCATGATCTACGACGAACCCTCGCAACGAACTTCCAGCGGCTTGGCGTTCGGTTTGAAGTCACCGAAGCCGTTCTCAACCATGTGGGCGGATCTCGCGCCGGAGTCGCCGGCATCTACCAGCGCCACGACTGGAAGGACGAAAAGCGCCAGGCGCTCGATGCCTGGAATGACCACCTCGCGACGGTTCTGTCCGAGAGTGGGGAGACGACCTAAAATATTGGCGAGGGCTAGGGCGTCTGCTGGTTCAAACGTCCGACAAGAGCGGGTACCAGATCCTCAATGTGTTGATGATATGCGCGTACCGCTCGGTTTGAGCCATCGAACCCTTGCTGCGCTTTTCGCTCAATTTGCTCAAGGGCATGCGGCGCGCCAGGCCAAATCACCGGCTCGAGTTCACGTAGCGGCTGGAGTCTGTCGCTAATGCGTTCGACCAAATGTACGCGAAACCGATTGCCTGAGCTTGCCGCGATGTCTCTGAAGGCGCGCGCCAATCGGTCGGCATAAGCACCTCGCGTGTCGTTTGATCCTTCGTTGATTGTCAGTGATTTGTGATCGTTGTCGGGAGCCTGCTCCAAAAGCAGGGCGTTGACTTGCAGAATGTCGCGCAAGGCCTGTTCGGTAAGCAGCGGTACGCGAAATCCTTCGCCGGGCGTGAGGTCGACCAGCCCTTCACCGACAAGCTGGTTCAGGCTGTCTCTTACCGGCGTCATGCTCACTCCGAAATCGTCAGCGAGTCGCATCGCCTCAAGCTTCGTACCGGCCCGGAAGCGCCCTTCCAGCAATGCATCTTTCAACCGCCTGTACGTAGGCTCGAGGACGTGAGCGGGACTCATCGTCCGCCGCGGCGCGTCTTGGCGAACTCACGAACCGCTTCTTTCTGGTCGGGGCGCAGACTATCGGTTGCCTGAGGGAATTCGGGCACCTTGTCGCTCAGCAAAACCGACGGGCATTGCCCTTCGAAATTACCCAGGTTCGGACGGTGCTGCACATATCCGGCGAGCTCGGCGAGTTCGGGAGAGAACTCTTTTGCTACTGCTGGTGGATAGGCCAGCCAGAGATTCTCGTAGGGTTTGAGCCAGCCGAGACTGTAGCCGATTACGACACCGCGGCGGACATCCTCGGTCTGGTTTGGTCCCGCTCCATGGACGGTGGAGCCGAGAAAGCAGATCGCATCGCCGGGCTTGCAAACAGCTACTATGGGATCGTCGAGACTTTCGAGATTGTCGACAGGCTTCCTGTGCGTCCCGGGGTAGATGCGTGTCGCGCCATTGAGGCGAGTAAATTCGGTCAGCGGCCAGATGACGTTGAGAAGATATTCGTGATCGCCCTTGCGGCCTGCCCACATATCCTGATCGCAATGCGGAAACTGTTCTATCTCGCCGGGATGGATCGCGATCGCCTGGGCGACATTGAGCTGTATCCGGTCGCAGGCGCTGCCGAGAATTGCGCGGGCGAGCGATAGGACTAGCGGCTGCAGGACTAGATCGCCTGCGACCTGCGACCGGCGAAGCAGGCTTCCAAACCGTTTGGTCCGATGGCCATAGAAGTCTCCCTTGCCGAGGGGCGCCTGCGCAAATGCACCTTCCAGGTCGGCATCGAGTGCGGCGATCTGTTGCTCGGCGACAAGCTGCGGAATGATGCAATAGCCATCCTCTTGCAGCTGATCGAGCCAATGCGCCTCCCTCGGCCCAGTCATGCTGCCAGCTCCATGCCGCCATAGGCTTCCGGCTTAGGATTGCGGCAGTAGATCCCTGCGTTGGCGAGTTGCGCGCGTGTATCTTGGTCGATGTCGATCCGAAGAGCGACAAGCTGCTGCCCATCGATAGAAACGCACGGTCCAAGCTGCTGGCAGCGCCAGCCGAACTGGGCGATCTGACGGAACCAGGGCACTGGGGCGACCGCCGAATAACCAGAGATCCCTTCCGATATTGCAAAATCGGCGAGTGCGGAGACGAGCTGGTTGCGGACACTCCGGCGATCAGCGCGCGGCAACGTGGGATCGATACAGAATCGGGTAATCTCGCGAAATGCCTCATCCTGCGGAACAGGTCCGGTGCACAGCTGCGGAAAGAGATCGCGTAAGATATGAGGTCCATCAGAACGCAGGAGCCGGGCCGATGCGCGATGCTCGCACTTTTCGCCGGTGAGGACGAGATAGGCGGCCGAGGGCGTATCGAACTGGTCGATTTCAAAGGTCCCGTCGAGCACCGGAACGTCCCACCCAAGAAGATCCACGAACACGCGCTTGCGCGCCTCGAACATGGCGCGAAGTGCCGGATCGACCAAGTTTGCACCATTTATACCGCTGCTTTGCTGCATGAAGATTACCTGTGAACTTGATGACTGCTCGCATCTCATCAAATCCGGATAGGCAGCGACATACCAAGAACTGGGGAGGGCCACATCTGGCGCTCTACAGGGGAGAGTTTACTGGCCATCCCACCTTTGCGATGAGCGTCAGCGTTTGAAAATCATCAAGATACGACAGGTATCTTATCGGTCCGATTCTGTTCATCCCGGGAAGGTCACAAGCTGGCTATGAATGCAAAAGTCATCACGAACTTCCAGCTTGGCAGCCGCGAATCCTCTTCGGCGCCTGATGTCTTGCCCCTCGCTACAGAGCATGCGCTGCAATCCGCCGGAGCTGCTTTCCATGCGCTCGCCGACACCATGCCGCAGATGGTATGGTCGACTCTTCCCGACGGCTCCCACGATTATTACAATGCGCGCTGGTATGAATTCACGGGTGTCCCTGTCGGATCAACCGACGGCGAAGGATGGGCCGGGATGTTCCATGAGGATGACCAGGCCGACACATGGAAGAAATGGAACCACAGCCTCGCTACCGGCGAACCGTACGAGGTTGAATATCGCCTGAGGCATCACAGCGGCGATTATCGCTGGATGATCGGTCGTGCGCTGCCGATCCTCAACGAGGAGGGTGAGATCCAGCGCTGGATCGGCACTTGTACGGATATCGACGAGCAGAAGCGCACCGCCCTCCAAAACGAAATCCTGAGTCAAGAGCTCAGCCATCGCATCAAGAACATCTTCGCGATTGTTTCCGGTTTGATCAGCCTGACAGCGCGCGCAAATGAAGCGTTCGGTGAAGCGTCGCGCGACCTGCTGGGCCGGATTTCCGCGCTGGGGCGCGCGCACGAATTCGTCCGGCCCCACAGCGAAAAGTCCCAGCCCGAGGGCAAGGAAGTGACCCTCGCCACGCTGCTTGCGACGATCTTCGAGACCTATCCTGCCTTTTCCGAAAGAAGGATTGCTATTTCCGGCCCCGATATCGCGGTCGAAAGCCGCGCCGCCACGCCGGTTGCATTGGTGTTCCACGAGCTGGCTACCAACGCGATGAAGTACGGAGCTCTGTCCAATCCCGAGGGAAGGATTTCGCTGGACCTTTCAACCGAGGACGAGATGGTCCGCTTCCGCTGGAGGGAACACGGAGCTCACATCGACAAGGCGAGTGAGCCTCAAACGGGTTTCGGAAGTCGCCTCATCGAGTTGGCCGTGAAGCAACAGCTAGGAGGCAATTACGAGAGAACCTGGCATGACGATGGCGTTGAACTCGTCATGGATGTCCGAAAAAGCAGGTTGCAGGAGCCTAGTTAAAGAAGAGCCTAAGACGGGCTGGCGGATCGATTTTTTCGCCCTTCCGGACCGCAATGACATAGTCGAGAACCTGCTTGAGAATGCTAAGATCGACCGGTTTTTCCAGCGCGCCCAGCGTTCCGCTCACCCCTTCGCCGAGTTGTGCGGGATTGGCGGTTACGAAAATAACCTCGATCCCGAAATCCGCAGCAAGCTTCTCGCCGATCCTCGGACCAGTGGCTCCATCGGCCAGATTGACATCGACGAGAGCCACATCGATGGCGTCCGAAGCCTTCGCCAATGCTGATTGCATGTCATCGGCAATCCCTGCGGATTCATGACCGAGATCGTGAACCACCGCCTCCATTTCGACAGCTATGAGGAATTCGTCTTCGACAATCAGAATGGTGGTCGGCATGGAAAGCTATCAAAAGTTAAATGACGAGGCTCTGTAGTGAGGGGACGGACAGGGCGCATATTCGTTCCCTCGCCTCGTCGCATCCGGCTTCGATCGAAATAGCTTCAAGACGCGCACCCGTTCCGACGGCATAGCTTCACTATCGGGCGCCAGGACCACGACCAAAGAGCGTATCTATGATGGGGCATTCCGGAACATCACCGCCTTCGCAGCGGGCTGATACATCGGCTAGCGTGCGCTCCAACCTAGTCAAATCAGCAATTTTAGCTCGCACGCTGGCCAGATGGTTATTGGTCAGATCCCGAACCTCGCCGCAGCTGTAGGGGTGCGAATCAACGAGGCTGAGCAGGCTTTTGAGCTCCTCGATCGAAAAACCCAGATCGCGGCCGCGCAAGATAAAGCCGAGCCGCGCCTGGTCGCCGGGTGGATAGAGCCTGTGCCCGCTTGCCGTACGCTCGGGAGGCTGAAGCAGACCGATGTTCTCGTAGTAGCGGATTGTCTCAAGGTTGCAGCCCGACCGTCTGGCCAGTTCTCCCCGTTTGATCACTTGCGATGCTGTCATGAGCCATATGCCAATTAGTGCTTGAACCTGTAGTTACTACAGGGAGTACATTGGTTTCCATGGTCGATCAAATGCACAAGAACGCGCAGCGCTTATGGGCGAGCGGCGGGACGCTCGGCGCGATACTCGCCTCGTCCTGCTGTATTGCCCCGCTGTTATTGCTGAGCCTTGGCATCAGCGGCGCGTGGATCGGCAATCTCACTGCGCTCGAACCGTACAAATGGGTATTTATCGCCATTGCGGTTGTCTTTTTGGCCCTTGGATTCCGGCACGTCTATTTTCGGCAAGCCGAACCTTGCGAAGACGGAACATATTGCGCGCGGCCCGGAGCAAACCTGCTCGTCAAAAGCTCCCTGTGGCTGGCGACCGTATTGGTCGCTGCCTCGTCCACGGTCGAGTGGTGGGCGCCGCAATTCTACTAGGAGTTCGAAAGATGAAGAAGACGATGATCGTCGCAGTTGCGATACTGGGACTGGCCGGAGCGGGTATCTGGGCAGCGACCTTGTTTCCGCCAAACTCCGACGAACGGGTTCAACAAAATTCCGCGCATCTGCAATCGGCAAGTTTTGCGGTCGAGAATATGACCTGCGCGACCTGCCCGATAACGGTTCGGCGCGCGATGGAAGGCGTGGCAGGCGTGCACGAGGTGACTATCGATTACGAGACCAGGACGGCGACTGCGCAGTTCGATCCTGAGCGAACAACCACAAGCGCGATCGCCGCGGCGTCGACCGAGGCCGGATATCCGGCGATCCTTTCAGAGAGCGCGCTATGATCGAACTGAAGTCCGAGATCACATGCCCTACTTGCGGGTACAAAAAGCTCGAAAGAATGCCGACGGATGCCTGCTGGTTTTTCTACGATTGCAATGGTTGCGGTGTGAAACTCCGCCCCAATGCGGGCGATTGCTGTGTCTTCTGCTCATTCGGCACCATCCCCTGCCCGCCGATCCAGGAAACGCGTGCCGATCGCAAGGGCGCCACATGTTGCGGAGGGCGGTGAGATGAGTACGCGAAACTTCGATCTTATAGTGCTGGGTGTTGGTATGGCGGCCGTAAATGCCGCCAACAAATGCGCCTCAGCCGGTTGGTCGGTCGCGGTGGTCGACGAACTGCCTTATGGCGGCACCTGCGCCCTGCGCGGCTGCGATCCGAAGAAAATGCTCCGCCGCGGGGCGGAAATCATCGACGCAGCGCGGCTCATGCACGGCAAGGGCATCGAACCGAACGACATCGCCATCAACTGGCCC
Source organism: Erythrobacter sp. HI0063 (assembly GCF_001635685.1). GTDB lineage: Bacteria > Pseudomonadota > Alphaproteobacteria > Sphingomonadales > Sphingomonadaceae > Qipengyuania. The sequence continues at coordinate 4,153 of NZ_LWFF01000297.1, read as the reverse complement.
GATCTGGTCGCCTTCACGCAGACGTTCACCGACAAAATGCCCGGTCGGATCGAAAACGGTCTGGAGAGCAACGGCGTCACTACCCTTCACGGGAAAGCGCGCTTCGTCGGCGAAGATACCGTCGAAATCGACGGCGAGGGGCAGTTTCAGGCAAACCATTTCCTGATCGCAACGGGTGCCAAGCCGCGGACGATAGATGTTCCCGGCTCCGAACACCTTACCGACAGCACCGAGTTCATGCGGCTCGATGCGCTGCCCGAACGCATCCTGTTCATCGGCGGCGGCTTCATCTCGTTCGAGTTTGGCCATATCGCAGCACGCGCCGGCAGCGAGGTGTGCATGATCGATCGCGGCGAGAGACCGCTTAAAGGTTTCGATGCCGATCTTGTTGAAAGACTCGTCGCGCGAGGCGAGGAAGTCGGCGTCCAACTGCGACGGCGCACGTCACTCAAATCCATCAAGAAGGACGGGACGGACTTTCTTGTCACGGTAGAAACGGGTAGCGAAACGAAAGATTTGCGCGCCGATCTCGTCGTCCAAGGCGCGGGCCGCGTCGCGGCAATTGATCAGCTCGATCTGGCCGCAGCCAATGTCGAGGCAGGTGACAAGGGCGTTGCGGTCAACGCCTACCTGCAAAGCACGTCCAACCCGAAAATCTACGCTGCCGGGGATGCCGCCGATACGCAGGGTGCCCCGCTTACGCCTGTCGCGGTTTTCGAGGGCAAGGTAGCTGCGTCCAATATGCTCAAGGGCAACCGGACCAAGCCGGATTATTCGGGAGTTCCGAGCGCTGTATTTACCGTACCGGAGCTAACCCGCGTTGGCATGCTCGAACAGGATGCACGAGAGGCCGGGCACGATATCCGCGTCGTCGAGAATGACACCGGCGACTGGTATTCCAACCTTCGCGTTGGCGAAAGCTGCGCTGCAACCAAGGTTATAATCGATAAGGACAGCGACACTATCCTGGGCGCCCATCTGCTCGGACCCGAATATGGCGAAATCATTAATTTCTTCGGTTTGGCCATCCGACTTGGACTGACAACAAGCGATCTCAAGAAAATGGTATCGGTGTATCCGAGCGTGGGCTCCGATCTTGGCTCCATGCTATCGTAGTTGCGCCTCGCTTGGTCCAGTAAAGCCATCAACCGGGTAATCCCGTTTGCGATCGACAGTCGAAATCTCGATAGAGGTCAGATGATGACCTTTCTCGCATATCTCGGTGCTGCAATTGCTGAAATTGCGGGCTGTTTCGCTTTCTGGGCGTGGTTGCGTATGGACAAGTCGGCTTGGTGGCTCGTTCCGGGCGTGGCTTCACTCGTCCTTTTTGCCTATTTGCTAACGCTGGTCGATGCCGAGCATGCAGGTCGAACTTATGCTGCCTACGGCGGGGTCTACATTCTGTCCGCGCTTTTGTGGCTTTGGATCGCAGAAGGCGTGAAGCCCGATCGGTGGGACACTCTGGGCGTGGCGATCTGCCTTGTAGGCGCCGGCGTCATCTTGCTCGCCCCCAGACCGGTATGAGGCACATCCGCATCAAGCCAAAGGGAATATACCACGCGTCCGATTGGCGATCGCTACCAGCGACAACATGACAGGCACTTCTACGAGGACGCCTACCACCGTAGCCAAAGCAGCTCCGCTCCCTAGGCCGAACAGGCCGATCGCAACCGCCACCGCCAGTTCGAAAAAATTGGACGTGCCGATAAGAGCGCAGGGCGCGGCTACTGCGTGCGGGACCTTCCACGCTTTGGCCCAGCCATAAGCGATGAAGAAGATGCCGTAGCTTTGGACAACAATGGGCGCTGCAATCAGCGCGATCAACAGCGGTCGGGCGACAATGGTTTCCGCCTGGAAGCCGAACAGCAGCAACACCGTCAGCAGCAGGCCGATGATCGAGAGCGGCTTCATGCGCCCCGTGAATTCGGACACCGCCGCTTCATCGCCGCCATGGGTCGCGAGAAGCCGATGCCGCACAATGGCACCGGCTGCGAGCGGCACGACCACATAGAGCGCGACCGAGAGCAGCAGCGTCTCCCACGGGACCGCAATGTCGGTCACGCCCAGCAGCAGCGCGACAATGGGCGCGAAGGCCACGATCATGATGAGATCATTCGCCGCGACTTGCACCAGCGTATAGGCAGGATCGCCCCTGGTGAGCTGCGACCATACGAAGACCATCGCGGTGCAAGGGGCCGCACCCAGCAGGATCAGCCCGGCGATGTATTGCTGGGCATCGGCAGGCGCGATCAGGTCGGCAAAGACGACCTCGAAGAACAACACGCCAAGTGCAGCCATCGTGAAAGGCTTGATGAACCAGTTCACTACCAGCGTGATGATCAGGCCCTTTGGCTTGTCACCGACGCGACGCACCGCGCCGAAATCGACCGCCACCATCATCGGGAATATCATCGCCCAGATCAGTACTGCGACGACAAGATTGACCGAGGCGTATTCGATGCCCGCTAGCGAGGCGAATAGCTCTGGCGCTGCATTGCCGAGCGCAATCCCGGCGAGGATCGCGCCGCCGACCCAGACCGAAAGCCATTTCTCGAACAGGCCTAGCCCCGCCGCGCGGGCGTCCATGTCAGCAGCTGCAGCGGTCATTGTTCATCCGCCTCGTGGCCAATGGCTTGCAGCTTTTCGCGCAGGGCAATCTGCTCGAAGCTGGCAATCGGCAGCGCCAGCATCAGGTCGATACGGCGCTTCAGCATGCGAAACGCATCGAGGAAGGCCGCTGCCTTCTCTGCATCGCTGCCCTCGACCGCCGCCGGATCAGGAATGCCCCAGTGCGCGGAAGTCGGACGACCCGGCCATACTGGGCAAGTCTCGGCCGCCGCGCTGTCGCAGACGGTGAAGATCAGATCGAATTCTGGTCCTTCGGCAAACTCGCTCCAGCTCTTTGAGGAATAGCCATCTGCCGGATAGCCCAGTGTCTTGAGCGTATGGATCGCCCAGGGATTCACTGTGCCGATCGGATTGCTTCCGGCGCTGTAGGCCTTGAATCGACCCTCACCGTCTTGGTTGAGGATTGCCTCACCCAGGATCGAACGAGCGGAATTGCCCGTGCACAGGAACAGCACGTTCAGCGGTTGATCTAACATCAGTTACCTCAGCAGCAGGACGTCTTGGCAGGTGCCAGTTGCGGCGCGCAGCAGGCGCCCAAAGTGGCAATGGCAGATGCGAGCTGGTCGAGGTCAGGACTGCCGCCATAGGTCGTGCTCTCGCCATCGGTCAGAAAAGCTTCCCAGACGACGCCATCTGGATCGGCGATCCAGCTCTTTTCCGACTGCGCGTAGCAGCAAGTCGTCGCGCCTTCTTCGAGCACCGGGCGGTCAGCAGCCTTGAGGCGGCCATAGACCTCTTCGAGTTCGCTCTTGTCCTCGACCTGCAAGCCGACATGCTCGATGCCTTTGGCAGCAGCCTCGCGCATCGAAATCGCGAAGTTGATGCGCGGATCTTCCAGCATCCACTTGGCATAGTCGGCCTTCACCACGTCGGGCTCGGCACCGAACAGGCTTGAATAGAAGGCAATAGAGTGGTCGATGTCGGTCACGCCGACATGCACGTGAAAGCGTTTCATCAGGCGCTCTTTCGTTGAGGAGAAGGAAAGCATTCGGTATCCTGGGAACAGGACATGCCGCCGCAGCAGTTCTCGGTGAGGTAGCCCATCAGGCCATTCATCGCGGCATAGTCCGCCGAATAGATGATCGAGCGGCTTTCGCGCCGCTGGGTGACCAGCCCCGCATTGCCCAGTTGGGCAAGGTGAAAGCTCATTGAAGACGGAGGCACTTGGAGTTTCTCAGCTAGCACCCCAGCGGCAACGCCTTGCTCCCCGGCCTGCACGAGCAGGCGGAATGCGGCGAGGCGATGCTCCTGTGCCAGAGCAGATAGGGCTCGGATCACGCGGTCGGCTTGCATCGCTCACTCCAATGATTCGATAACTATTAAAATATCGAAATGCCGAGAGAAGTCAAATTGCTTTCTGAACGGTTGCGAAATAGGCAGTACGGCCATGTTCGAGTGATTGAGAGGCAGTGGCGCGAAAACTAGCCTGTGTCCCGCCAACGGATAATGTCGGCAAACCCGATCAACCCGTCGAACAGCGCCGCGACGACGAGGGACTGTTTACAATGGACCTGGTAGCGCTCGC
>NZ_LWFF01000296.1 GCF_001635685.1 Erythrobacter sp. HI0063 | reverse complement strand
TCTTCGCGATCGTCCTGTCCGAGGTGCTTGGCCGCCGCGATGCCGGCCTGTTCCAGCGGCGTTTCGGCCGCGCGGTCGAGCGACAGGCCTTGTCGGTGACGGTGTTGGCCGCGTCGCTTATATTCGTCGCGACGAGCTATATCGCCTCGATCTCCCCTTTGCCGCTCGACGATATTCTGTTCGAATGCATATCCGCTTTCAGCACGGTGGGTCTGTCGACTGGCATTACCGGAGATCTGCCGCCTACGGCGCTGCTGGTGCTGTGCGTC
>NZ_LWFF01000295.1 GCF_001635685.1 Erythrobacter sp. HI0063 | reverse complement strand
CCCCAAGCGATGACGTAGCGCGCTCCGATAGACCAAATCCAGTTGGCAACTCGGTTGCGCCATTCATCTGGCACTTCTTCCTCTGCAACAATAACCAGCCGATAGGACTTCGCTTCGAGCGAAGGGGGCTGTTGGCCCTGTTCAAGTTGTAGGTATTTTGGAGCCATCGCTCTGTCATATCAGAGGATTGGGTAGCGGCAATGTCCGCTTCCCACCCCAAACCGGCCATTCGGAAGCTCTGCTGCG
>NZ_LWFF01000294.1 GCF_001635685.1 Erythrobacter sp. HI0063 | reverse complement strand
GCCATCGCCGAAGAAATGCTTGGCGGTGGCGATCACGCGGCCCTGGCCGAGGAAATCGTCCGAACCCTTGCGGCCCTGCAGACCCTCGACCAGTGCAGCGCCCAACGTGGCGACGAGGCGCGGGTCTTCGGAATAGCTTTCATAGGTCCGGCCCCAGCGATCGTCGCGTGCGACAGCGACGGTGGGGGAGAAGTTCCAGTCGATGCCCGTGACTTCGATCTCGACCGCAGTGGCGTGCCCGATGCGGCGGACAAGATCCGCGTCGCGCGT
>NZ_LWFF01000293.1 GCF_001635685.1 Erythrobacter sp. HI0063 | reverse complement strand
AGAAGCACAAATGGCATAGCCCTTTCCGGTCAGGTGAGCTGGGTCGCTTTGCCCTTTGTATTCTGCGTGAACGGAGTCGCTGGATGCGCCCTCGCGAGGTGGCGCGCGAAATGCTCCTGCTCAGGTGCGACCGGGTCAACGAACGTGTGACCCTCGATAAGGTGACCAATTCGGTCTCTGGCTACTTCGCAAAACACGAAGGCGACCTTCTCAACACTTGAATGAGGCTAGGGCTTTCATTT
>NZ_LWFF01000292.1 GCF_001635685.1 Erythrobacter sp. HI0063 | reverse complement strand
GGACACATCTCAGCCAGCTTTTGTTGCGCATGGGCGTGCCGTTCGATCTCGTCGCAGCGAAATCGAGCGTTCCGCGGCCGGCCAGCGATGGAGCCTGGCGGAACCTGCGCGATCACGTCGAGCTGGACTGTCTCTTGCTCGCCGTCGCTAAGATTGGATGGTTAGTTGCGCAGGGCACGAATGGCTTAAGGCTTGAGCCTGCCATCGTAGCGCTGGTCGAGGGGTTCTTGCGACGACGTCCGGACCATGGACAGGCTGGCGAGTTACGGGCGTATGTTGGCAGCCTGCACGGCGAAATCGCCGAAGGTTTCGACAACGCGGCCTGAGTCCTCACCCTACATATGCGCCGGACTGGAGAAATTCGGACATTGCCAGTCCGGCGTCTGCGGGGAAAATTCTAGTCACTGGCTTTTTCGACAATAGCAACGATTTCTTAACCCCTGACGGTCTACCCTGAGCGCAATCGCGAACACAGCGTGCTGGGATAGCATCCCAAGCCGGTGGCCTAATTTTGTGTCGCTCCAACCCACGAACCCGTGCCGTCGAGGTGCGCGTTCATCGGCGTTCGAGGTCACGAAATGACATCTTCGACATTGCACTCCACACCCGTGGTCTCGCTCGCCAAGCGAGGAAACCATGGCAAAAGCATCTGCCAGTAACGGCACCAAGATCAAGAAATCGACCAGCGCCTGTCCGAATTTGGGCAAGGGCGCGCATACATCATCGAATAGCGCGCAAGCATCGTACCTTACGAAGGCGCAGGTTCGATCAGCTATTGCGGCGATCGACATCAGTTCGAACTCAACCCTCATGCGGATGGCGCGTTGGCGCGCCTTCACCGCCGGTATCGACGCCGCAGACCTTCTGCAGGAAGCAATTTTACGCGCCCTGACCTCACGCAGCTTTCCCTGTGGGCTCAAAACAGAGCACTTCTTGATGGGGGTAATGCGGTCCATCGCAAGTGCGATCATCGCCAAGCGCGAGAGGGACGAGGCGCTTTGCCGCGACCAATTCAACCTACCGGTGTTGCCGTTGGCGCCAGACGAGGCCTGCGAATTCGCCGAACGCGCCGATGCTTGGCGCCAAGCTCTCGGTGACCTCACCGCAGGTTCGCAAGAGATCGAAAAGGTGATCGACGGCATCGACCAAGGCCTGTGCGGAAGAGCACTGGCCGAATTCGCTGACACAGATCAAGCCCGGCTCGCATCAGTGCGAAAAAGTATCAAACGGAGAGCAACTCGTGCCTGCGCGAAACTGAACAGACTGGAGGAAGCCGCTTAAAAGGCAATATGTGATTACTCATTAAAAGGAAAGTAATTTTATGAAATACGGTCAAATTATCGACGATATGAACAATGGCATTGTCCGTCTGACTGAATATGATTTCGATTCTATTGAGCAAGCGTCCGAGCGTCTCAACAAGGGTTACCTGTCAATGTCGCAGCATGAGCGTACTGCAGCTGCAATTGTGAATGGCAGATTGGATTTGCTTAACCACGATGACTTCCGTCGCCCGCTAATCGAGATGGGTCGAAGCTGGGCCCATGCGACAATCGAGATGATCTTCGACCATTGGGAGCGTGAGATGACCCTGCGAGCCGATAATCCGCGATACCCGGCCGGCGACCAGCGCATTTTCACTCGCCGCTAGGGATTCCCAAAGGCAAAAGTCCTCGCAACGACGCAGGCCGCTTGTGGGCCGAAAGCGGACCGGCAGCTTTTAGGATTGAACGAGCAAAAAGCGGACACTCGGGCAGTGGGTTCGTCAGGCTATTCCCGCCGACATGGCGGCCAGTTGACGGCGCAGAACGGTCCGCTGAACCTGCCGTTCCTCTTTACCTGCCGAAATTAGCGGGCGACCAACAAACTACACCCCTTGGCAACATGACTAAGGGCGGGCGTGGAATGCTATTAACTCCTTTCATCTGATCGGTTGACACCAAACTCTTTAAGAATTATTCAGATTCATGCGCTGCAGGAAAAATGATCAAGGGCTAGATTCGCATGGACACTTATGAACGCCTTCGGGCAACGGCAATCGCCATGGTTGTCCGGGATACCCCGGACCAGTTCTGGGTCGATCTGCGCGAATTGTCGAAAATAACCTATGCGGATGCGTTCGCAGATGTGGCTACCGACCGCAATGTCCTGCCAGATCAGAAGATCGACGACCTGCTCCAGAGGCGGCATTTTCGGATGGAAAAATTATTGATCGATCTCGCTGCCAAGTACGGCATGTCGCATTCGATGAGCTTAATTGTCCAGAACAATCGCCGCCATGCCTATGTCTTCAAGGACGAGGTTGCCATGACCCAGTCCTACGTTCAGGCTATAGGCTCGATGCCGCAGCCTGCCAAGTTCCGCGAACGTCTCGCCAATGCAATGGATTTACCGCGTCTCGATCTCGGCGACGAACCCGACGGGGCATTCATCATGCCGAACGTCTATGGGGTGATCGCCCATAACCCGGTTGGTCGGCGGTTCAACGCGGATGAACAAAAGCTCGGAACAATCCAGCTCTGCGTGCCGGCGCGCGATTTCAAAGCTTGGGCCGTCGAACTGAGCATCACCGAGATTCTTGCATCTTATCCTGAGGCGCCCAAGAGGACTGCGCCGAAGCGTTCGCTGCGCTGGAAAAAGCCCAAGGATAATGAAGGTACCGGAACGGACGGGAAAAAATGAGCATCATCGCCCAGGGATTCGTGGGTGCGCGTTTGACCGAGGCGCGCAAGGCGCGGGGAATCAGTGCAACCGACCTAGCTGATATGGTCGGCGTGAGTGTGCAGTCGATCTCAAAGTATGAAAACGACAGGCAGAGCCCCAAGCTGGACGTCGTTCACAACCTCGCCGCCACCCTGAAGTTTCCGCACGACTATTTCCTGCGGCCCGTACCGGGACGCGACGAACGGCCGATCTTCTGGCGCGCTCGGCTATCAGCCCCACCGCTTGCGCGTGATCGGGCTGAAGTGCGACTGGAGTGGATGAAGGAACTCGTTGACTATCTGGCATCTTTTTTCGAGCTCCCTGCACTGAATATTCCAACAATTGAGTTTACCGAAGAGAGCTTTGGCAGCTCCGATTTCGTCGAGCGGGTAGCTCAAGAAATCCGGGAATTTTGGGACATTCGTCCTGGTCCGATGCCGGACACGGTCGAGCTTTTGGAGAATAACGGCATTCTCGTTTCCAGGATCCATGTGCGCGCAGACAAGCTCGACGCATTCTCCCAGTGGTCTGATCGTTTCGGTATTCCATTCGTAGTCCTGTCGCGTGACAAGGCTAGCGCGTGTCGGCAGCGATTCGACGTGCTCCACGAACTCGTTCATATCGTTTGCCATGCCAACATTCCGCAGAGGCGGCTGAATGACCGCGCCTTCTACAAGGCAGTCGAGAAGCAAGCTGATCAGATCGCGTCTGCTATGCTTCTGCCGGAGCCTGATTTCATGGGCGAGCTCTATGCGCCGTCGCTGGACGGCTTCCTGACCCTGAAGGAGCGCTGGGGTGCTTCTGTCGGCGCCATGATCATGCGCAGCAAACAACTTGATCTGATTGACGACGATGATGCTCGGCGTCTGTGGATTAACTACAATCGCAGGGGCTGGCGGAAAGGCGAGCCGTTGGATGGCAAGCTTGAAGTCGAGGAGCCGCAGCTCATTCGCCGCAGCTTTGAAATGCTGATGGAAGAAGGGGTGCAATCAGCGACTCAGATTCTCAAAGCCTTGCCGCTTCCCGTTTCTGACCTCGAAGAACTGGCGGACCTGGAGGCAGGCACTCTCTCCGGAATCAGCGACCGAAGAGCGGCACCCGTCCTGAAGGACAATTTCAAGCAGAATTCCAACGTGGTCTCGATCTTTGGCGATAAGGCCTGAACGGCACACGGAGCGTGGCCTAATTGGCCAGCACTGTCCCGTAAAACCTGTGGCACAGATGGGGGCGTTGGCCTTGTCCGGTAGGTTGATCTTATGCGGCGATCTTGCCCTGGGTCTGCGTCGTTGAGGTAATCGACCAGTTCGCCCTCGATATAGTTCGAGCCTTGGCAATTGGAGTTTCCCGCGACGCTCCCATTATCGGCTAGAGGAAAGACGAGTAAACTGGGAGTTACAACGGTCATCCACGGAGATCGAGCGCGGGCGGCCGGTGAACCGACTTAAGAAATCACACCACTATGGCCAAGAGACGTCCGATACATTCGACCGACCGCCTTCATTTCGGATGGGAGTTGCGGCGAGAATTTTAGTTTGGCTTTTTGGTGGCTAAAGCAAGCCACGTCGCCGATGGGGTACTCTGGTCTCCGACGCGGAGGTGAAAGATCTAAGGGGGGCTGAATGCGGCCGAAGCTTTCGTATCATAGCCGGTTCACAACGTTCGACATTCCAAGGGGCGGCCGGTTCAATAAGTCTGGGTACGACCGCGACGTCGAAGCGCTCGAAGCTCTGCATGTCTGGACCGGCACTTCGACCGGTTTGTCACTATGGGAAAACCAGAAGGAGGCGATCGCGCTAGGCACCGCCTATGTTCGTGCCGCCCAGCGACCGGGCCAGGAAGAAGCGGCGCTCATAAAGATGCCGACAGGGAGCGGTAAGTCAGGTGTGATCGCTGTGCTCACGCGCTGTCTTCCTGATCTTCGCCGCGCACTGGTGCTAACGCCGCGAGAGGGGCTGGTTCAGCAGATGCACGGGGATATCCGTCGTAGGTTCTGGGCCAACATGGGGTGCGCCGACGCGGGGGGCGGAGACTGGCACGGCCCGGGGGTTGATCCCGCCCTGATCCGGGTCCTCCTTCCGAATACCAGACGAACCGAGTCGATCTGCCAACAGGCAAGCGACCACGATCGTGTTGTCCTGATAGGCACTCTTCAAGCCCTCGACAAAATTCGGAACGATCGAGACCGCCTCAAACGAAAGGCTATGACGGGTCTGCTGGACGATCGCCAGTCGTCCGAGCTCGACCGGCTCGAGCGCATCCTGGCCCTGCTGGCCACCTTCGACCTCGTGGTCGTCGACGAGGGGCACTACGAGCCTGCACCGTCATGGAGCCGAAGCGTGCGATCTCTGGCCTGCCCGACTCTCCTTTTGAGCGCCACACCTTTCCGCAACGACTACAAGCTTTTCTCGGTCCGCGGCGCATTTGCCTATAACTTTCCCTTCCCGAGAGCTGCCGAGGCCAAGATCGTTCGCGACGTGCAATTCGCCGATCTCGCCGCCCAAGACGGCACTGCTCCGGCGATCGCCTCATCACTTGATGACACCGATCAGCAACTGACCGAAGCCGACAGAAACGCGATCGAGACCTTCGCGAGCAGACTACTCACACTCGCCCCGTCCTTCCTTAGGGACAAGCCTACGGGATCGAAGATTATTGTCCGAGCCGCTTCGTGGAGCGCGCTGGCGGCGCTGCAACCCCTCCTTGCAGGCGAGGGACGATCGGACGCCGTGTTGATCCACGACCAAGTACGCAAAGAGGAAAACCGTAAGGCTTATCCTAAGCGCTTCGTGACCGTGAAGCAGGCACAAGCGGCATCCGACGGGGCGACATTCTGGCTGCACCAGACCAAGCTGCTTGAGGGTATCGACGACGCAACGTTCGTCGCCGTCGCGATCCTGGACGACTTCACTAACGATCGCCAACTGGTTCAGCAGATCGGTCGCGTGTTGCGCTCAACCGACGCAAAACGCGAGAAGGCTCAGACGGCGACAGTAATCGCGCGCAACGCTAAGCAACTCACACGCCTCACGATGAGCTGGAGCCAGTACTTGGCCTTCGAGACGGCAGGCGAGACCAGCTTGGCTAGCATAATCCCGGGCGAAGCCTACCTGCCTGAGAAGATCATCCCGCAGATGCCCGACCAGCAATATGTTGATGGGCGCTTCCGCGAGAGACTGCCCGTCATGGGGCCGATAGATCGGGATGATCTGCTGGTTCCCCGGCGCGCCGCGATTTTCACCATTGGCGCAGGCTTCGACAACGCGCTCGCTGAGACAGAAACGTACGAGGCCATCTTGGCTCGAAACCGGTTCGTCGTAAACCCGATCGCCCGGCTACCGGAAAATGTGTGGGGCTGGACCTTCTTTACGGTTGGCGAAAGTCCTTACTTGAGTCGCCACTTCGTCACCGAGTGGCAGTTCGGTTTGACGTTGCTAGTGCGGATGAACAGCCACTTGTTCGTCTTTGACACGGATGGTGTGCCCTTCGATCCCCACAAGATCGGCGTTGAGCGGCTCGATCGGGAGGTGCTGTTACGCTTGTTCGGCCCGAGCAGTGACGCGCAGAAAGTTCGAATTACCAAGCTCGCAACCGCATCCCTCGAGATGGCGGACCGCGCGATTCGAGCCATGACGACGAGCACTGCGTCCTTCGAGGACACGTTCACGGACCTCCTCGACGCCGTCCTACTGCCAACCAACGTCGCTGGGTATGTCGGTAACACCGCGCGCTACCTAGGACTCAGTCGCTCAAAAGTCACCGACGCAGGTGTCCGACGGATCGGAGTCGACGAGTACATGCGATGGGCAGAAGCGGTGGACAACGAGCTCACTACCGTCGCAACGGCCAACCGGGTCTTTGAGCGGTTTGCGCAGCTCACGACTCCCGATCCAGACAAGGCGAAGGCGCCCAGAAACATACTGCTTGATCTGCAGCCGCTCGACGATTTCGGTGTTTTCATTGCCGACCGCGAGGGCCAGCCTTCAATGTCCCAGTCCCCGGCTGTCCTCGACCTGTGCGCCGACATATCCGACGGCAGTTTCCAAGTGACTATGATCGACGGACGTAAACTCGACTGCGCGATCAGCTATAACCCTAAGTCCGGCCGCTATACGCTCACGAGCGACAGCCTTAACGCAGAGTTCGGTCAAGCTCTCTCGGCATCGGGCGCCCTCATGACTCTCACTGAACGCATAAACACCGATCAGGCTTTCCGCATCCTCACCGATGAGACCGACAAGGTCTATATGCACGGTAAGTGGGCTAAGGCCCGGGACATCGTCTCCAACAACCGGGTCCCCGCGCTCGACGTTGCCGTCGCGGTGCCTGCTTTGAAGGATACCTTTCTGGAGAAAGGGGAGGCTGCGTGGGCGGCTGGGGACGATGCCAAGTGGAGCAAGGAGTCAATCTTTGGGCTGACCAAGCGCTACATTAATCTCACCGGCCCCGCGCCCGATCCCTACGCTGAGGCGCTTCGTGAGTTTCCCCTCATACTGCTCGATGACGACGGCCAAGAACTCGCCGACTTCATCCTCGTGTCTGACACGAAGGTGGCGCTTCTTCACGCGAAGGCCCTCGGAAAGGACGGAAGCGACAACAGCGCGTCGGTGACTGCCATGCAAGAGGTCGGACGACAGGTCGCAGCATCGCTCGGCTTCTTTATAACCTCATCGCCTCAGATTGAGGATGACCGGTGGCAGCGTGATTACACGGCGAACAAAACAAAAATCCCGTCGCCCCCGTCGGGGACCATCCGCGTGTTCAGGAACAACGATGGTATCGCCGACGCCGATCTGGCTGACAAGGTGCGGTCGGCATTGCGCGACCGCCGCATCGCAAAGGAGGTTTGGATCGTCGCAGGTCGCCTCTTGAATATAGAAGTGGCGGAACAACGCGCACTAGCGAACACGCTTTCGAACCGGACACGACAGCTGATCATGTACATAGACGGCCTGGCGACAACGTGTGGACGGGCGAATGCCAAGCTGCGAATATTTGCGCATTGAGCAATAAGCAGCATGCGTCAGGTTGTGTGCGTGGCTCGCAGTGCGCCGTAGGTGGTTAAAGCGATCGCAGAATAGCGTCCGCTCGTGGCATGCGCGCAGATCCCGCCGAATGACCGGAATGAAGGCGCGAAGCCGACATTAGCTAAACGCGATTGTCTTCTGCTTGCGACCGCGCGGCTTACCAAACTTCTGGTGCTCCGGAGGTCTAACGTTTAGCGGCCGCCTAGGTATCTCGGGAAGCAGCTCCGCGAGCACTTCGACCAGTTCAACGAGCTGATGAGGCTCGAAGTCATCGTCATAATGTCTGCCCTCGGTATCATTGGGCTCGTGCCCCCCAAGGCCTTGCCGGTGCGCTTTATTGAACACCTCACGGCCAGTTTTCTCCTCTTCGTCGCGAAGCACATTGAAGCCCAGTGTGCGGATAGAGGGGACATCAACATCCTTGCGGCCCCGCTTACGAGAAGTTCCGTGCGGAAATACGAGGCTGCGGAGCGGCCGGAACAAGTCCTTGTAGAAGCACTTGTCGAATTCCATGGTTTCGTGCTCGAACTCGGGAAAGAGTGCACGGTGGCCTGCCTGCTTCATCGCTGCGACGTATTCACCAAAACCGAGGGCGAGTATCTTCTTCGCGATCGGGACTTTTCTCGTGGAAGAGACAGTCTTGATGCGCCTGAGGCTGTTTTCCCGAATATAGAGATACGGGGTCTCACAATCCAGAACGACATCTGCGACCGCCAGGCCAGCAATTTCGTCGGAGCGGGCAAGGGTAGAGATCACCAGCGGCAGCACCCAATAACTTCCGTCGTGGATCACCTCGTCGCCCGGTTCGAAGCGATTCCAAAGACCGGCACATCCATACCAAACCGGGGCCTCCAACATCTGTTGCAATTCGCCGGGGTCCCATGGCAGGCGTCCGGCGTTCCGCTTCTGGTTATTCTTAACGGAATGGCGCTCCCCCTGCTTTTTCGGGTTAACTAAAGTTTTTCGGACCGCCGTGAAATTCAGAGCCTTCGGTGCGAGAGCAGGATCATGTCCTTCGAGATGTGTCACCAGCGCACTAATCCATGTCATGTGCTTACGCTGGGTCGTGAGGGACAGCCCTACATAGGGTAGGCCTTCTGCGTCCGCAGCGACGGGGTCCTTATTCCATTTCTCGCGAAGGTCATCGCCACGAAGCAGGGCTTCTTCGATTGTTTCGCGTACTTTTTCGCCGTTCTGGTTCTTGCGCTCGCGTCCATACACAACGGGAAGTCGTGGAAAGAGGTCTTTCATGGCGATCAGATGCTTCTGGGCGATGGCGTTCACCGGAAGATCGCCGTTAGCCGCGATGAAAATCGCTACCGCGCCATTGATGTCGCGTACACGCGCTTTGTCCCACGCCCCGTCGCTGATCTTCTTCGCCAGTGCTTGCTGTGCATACATGGAGAGAAGGGGTGCCTGGACCTGTGTCGGCTCGTCTTGCGACTTGGGTCCTTCAGCTGGTGTGACGTCGCTGCTCGTATCGGCCTCGCCGTGGCTCGCCGGGGTTGACCTTCCTTCCGTCTGGGCGAGCCGATCAAGCTGTGGTGGTAGAGGCCAGATATCCCCTTCGGAAAGAGGTGAGCCGAGTTCGCTGCACGCCTCGATGTTCGCGTTGCGATATGCGGCGGCAACCACCCTGCCGCACGCTGCAAGATTTCGCTCCCCAGGTTCGATGCCCTGGTCCTGCAGATCTTGCATGAGCTGGCCGCGCGATATGGGAAGCTGGCGCTTGTGGCGACAGACGAGGGCGGCCAGGGCGTCTGCATCGGCCTCGCTCAGGCCACGCATGCCAAGCTCTTCGTAGCTCTCGAGGCTGCCGTCCAACAACTGCGGCTCGGTCGCGAGAAGGGTAAAGTAACGCGCATAGTGGCGATTGAACGCGAGATGGTCATCGACACGCCCCGGCTCATGGAACTGCGCCATGATCACCCGGTCGAGCTCGCGCTCGAACGCACGCTTGTAGAGGGCGGGCATGTCCTCCGCCTTCACGTTGCGCCGCAGTATGGGCATCTGTTCCATCATCGCGTCCTTCGCTAGATCGAGTTCGGCTGCACGCGATCGGGCCTGCTGGGGGCTCGCCGTGCGCAGCGATAGCCTCACCATTGTATGACGATTGGGAACAGAACCAAAACGCAGGCGGGATTTCCACCAGAATACGGGGCCGCGACGATAGAGTGCCATGCCATGGAATTCCTGGCTGCGAGGAGCCGGGCGGGGCACGATCCGGGCACAATCTGTGGCACAATCTGTGGCACAATCGGCGCGCAGGATTCCCGACCGATTTCCTCGGTTGAAGGAAAACGGCGGAATTCTGCGGCTTATTGTCGAAAACGACGAAAATTGGTCGGGGAGAGAGGATTCGAACCTCCGGCCCCTGCCTCCCGAAGACAGTGCTCTACCAGGCTGAGCTACTCCCCGACCGGATCGGCCCCGCGGAAAAACAAGCCCCGCGGGTCGAGGCAAGGCGCGCCCTATAGGTGGGGATGGCGTGACGTGCAAGCGGGCAATTCGGGGAAACTTGCCCTATTGGGAAATTCCAACGGAGAGCCGCATCGTGACAGACCCCCACCGCGAACCATCCCACTACGAAACCGCCTATCTCGATCTCATGCGCCGCATCTGGGCGGAAGGGGACGAGCGTGTCGATCGCACCGGCATCGGCACGCGCTCCGTCTTCGGGGCGACCCTGCGATTCGATTTGTCAGATGGAGCGATGCCGCTGATCACTACCAAGCGCGTCTATTGGAAAACGGCGACGCGCGAATTGCTGTGGTTCCTGACCGGCGAAACCAATATCCGGCCGCTCGTGCTCCAGGGCGTGAAGATCTGGAACGAGTGGCCGCACGCCCGCTATGTCAGAGAGACCGGCGACGATCTGTCGCTGGACGCTTTCGTGCAGCGGATTGCCGAGGACGAGACGTTTGCGGAGAACTGGGGCGATCTCGGCCCGGTCTATGGCAAGCAATGGGTCGACTGGCCGACCTATCGCTATCGCAAGGACGGGACTTACGAAAAGGGGCCGGGCATCAATCAGGTCGCAGACCTCGTCGAAAGCCTGCGCACCAATCCCGGCAGCCGGCGCCACATTCTCGAAGGGTGGAACGTCGCCGAGCTTGATCGGATGGCGCTGCCGCCCTGCCACAAGACCTATCAGTTCCACGTCGCGGACGGGAAGCTGAACGGGCTGCTCTATCAGCGCAGCTGCGACGTGGCGCTCGGCCTGCCGTTCAATCTGTGGTCGGCCGCGCTTCTTCAGTGCATGCTCGCGCAGCAGGCCGATCTCGAACCGGGCGAATTCGTCTGGATGGGAGGCGATACCCATCTCTATCTCAATCACGCGCATCTGATCGAGGAGCAGCTGACGAGGGAACCGCAAGGCCGCCCACGGCTTGAGATCATGCGGCGTCCGGACTCGATCTTCGATTATCGCATTGAGGATTTCGAGGTTCGAAACTACACGCCGCACGGGGCTATCAAGGCTCCGGTGGCGGTGTAAGCCGACGATCGAGCCACTCGGCTTGACCCGGCGAACGCGCTGAAATAAAATAACGCAATCAAGCAAGATTGCTTTCAAGCGTCTCGATACCGAGGGGAGAGCGCATAATGGCCGACAGGCCCGATCCGCAGGCGCAAGCCGGGCACAACGCGCCTGGACTGTCGCTGCATGTTCCCGAACCCAAATTCCGCCCCGGCGACGCGGTGGATTTCAGCCATGTCGATGTGGGCGAGCCCGGCAAGCAGCCCCGCCCGGACGAGACCTGCGCGCCAGAAACGATGCGCGATTTCGCCTATGGCCTGGTCCGCGTGCTGGGCGACGACAATCGCGCGCATGGGCCGTGGGATCCCAAGCTCGATCCCGAAACGCTGCGCACGATGCTCGGCCACATGGCCATGACCCGCGCCTTCGACGAGCGGATGTTCCGCGGGCAGCGGCAGGGCAAGACCAGTTTCTACATGAAGTGCACTGGCGAGGAGGCGACCAGCGTGGCGGCCTCCATGGCGCTGGCTAGCGACGACATGGTCTTCCCCAGCTATCGCCAGCAGGGCATCCTGATCCAGCGCGGCTACCCCCTGATCGAGATGATCAACCAGATCTATTCGAACCGGGGCGACAAGCTGAAGGGCCGCCAGCTGCCGATCATGTATTCGAGCAAGGAGCACAGCTTCTTCACGATCAGCGGGAATCTCGCCACGCAGACGCCGCAGGCGGTGGGCTGGGCGATGGCGAGCGCGATCAAGGGCGATACCCGCATCGCCGCGACCTGGGTGGGCGAAGGCAGCACGGCGGAAGGCGATTTCCATTCGGCCTGCCTGTTCGCGACCGTCTATAATGCACCGGTTATCCTCAACGTTATCAACAATCAGTGGGCGATCTCCAGCTTCAGCGGTTTCGCCGGGGCGGAGCGGACGACCTTCGCCGCGCGCGCTCTGGGCTATGGCCTTGCGGGCCTGCGTGTGGACGGGAACGACCCGCTTGCCTGCTATGCCGCCGAGCAATGGGCGGCCAATCGCGCCCGCGCCAATGCCGGGCCTACGCTGATCGAGTTCTTCACTTACCGCGCGGAAGGCCATTCCACCTCCGACGATCCCAGCGGCTATCGCAGCGCGCAGGAGCGCGAGGAATGGCCCTTGGGCGATCCGGTGATGCGCCTCAAGAACCACCTCATCGAGCTGGGCGAGTGGGACGAAGAGCGGCAGGAGAAAATGGATCTCGAAGCCGCAGAACACGTCAAGAAAGTCACCAAGGAAGCCGAAGCGAACGGCATCCTCGGCCATGGCCTTCACCATCCGTTCCGGACCATGTTCGAAGACGTGTTCGAGGAATTGCCCTGGCACCTCAAGGAGCAGGCCGAACAGGCGATCCACGAGCGCGAAACCAAGTTTCCCGGCGGGTTGCCCAACGAAGGGAAGGGCGCATGAGCGAGACCGAGACCATGAGCGCGCCGGATCAAACGCCCGACCAGGCCCCCAATCAGGCCGAAGCGAAGCCCGAACGCCGCCTCAACATGATCGAGGCGATCAACGACGCGCTCGATATCTCCATGCAGCGCGACGAGAATGTCGTCGTGATGGGCGAGGATGTCGGCTATTTCGGCGGCGTCTTCCGTTGCACGGCGGGCCTGCAGGAAAAGCACGGCAAGAACCGCGTGTTCGATACGCCGATCAGCGAATGCGGCATCATCGCCGCGGCAGTGGGGATGGGCGCCTATGGCCTGCGCCCCGTGCCGGAAATCCAGTTCGCCGATTATATCTATCCCGGTCTCGACCAGCTCATCAGCGAAGCGGCGCGCCTGCGCTATCGCTCGGCGGCGGAATACATCGCGCCGATGACGGTGCGCAGTCCGTTCGGCGGCGGCATTTTCGGCGGCCAGACCCATAGCCAGAGCCCGGAAGCCATCTTCGCCCATGTTTCGGGCCTCAAGACCGTGATCCCGGCGACACCCTATGACGCGAAGGGCCTGCTGATCAGCGCGATCGAGGATAACGATCCGGTGATCTTCTTCGAGCCGAAGCGCATCTATAACGGCCCGTTTTCCGGCTATTACGACAAGCCGGTTCAGCCCTGGAAGAAGTTCGACCAGAGCGTGGTGCCGGAAGGGCACTACACCATCCCGCTCGGCAAGGCGCGGCTCGCCACCGAGGGCGAGCAGGTTACGATCCTCGCTTACGGAACCATGGTCCATGTGGTCGAGGCGGTTTGCAAGGAGAAGGGCATCGAAGCCGATGTGCTCGACCTGCGTACCATCGTCCCGCTCGATATCGAGGCCATCGAAGCGTCGGTGAAGAAGACCGGACGCTGCCTGATCGTGCACGAGGCGACCCGCACGGCGGGCTTCGGCGCGGAACTGTCCGCGCTCGTCACCGAACGGTGTTTCTATCATCTCGAAGCCCCGGTCGAACGCGTGACCGGCTTCGACACGCCTTATCCGCACAGCCTCGAATGGGCCTATTTCCCTGGCCCCATCCGCATCGGCGAAGCGCTCGACAAGATTTTGAAGGACTGAACGAAATGGCCAAATTCACCTTCAACATGCCCGATATCGGCGAAGGCATCGCCGAGGCCGAGATCGTGCAATGGCACAAGCAGGTCGGCGATACGGTCAGTGAAGACGAAGAATTCGTCGACATGATGACCGACAAGGCAACCGTGCCGATGGAAAGCCCGGTCAACGGCAAGATCCTCGAAATCGCGGGCGGCGAGGGCGACATGGTCTTGATCGGCTCGATGCTTGTCGTGATCGAGGTCGAGGGCGAAGTGCCCGACGATGTCGCCGAGGAGAACGAGGCTGCGGCGGATGCCGCGCCCGCGCCGAAGGACGAGGAAGTCGAAGAGCGGATCGAGGTCGAGAACCCCGATCCCAGCGACGCCGACGATGCGATGGCAGCCGATCCGTCGCCGCCGCCCGCACCGACACCTGCTCCGGCGCCCGCTCCGGCACACACACCGGCCGCATCTTCGGCAAAGGTTCTCGCCAGCCCCGCGGTGCGCAAGCGCGCGAAGGAATTGGGCGTCGATCTGGGTCAGGTAAAGCCTTCGGAAGAAGGCCGCGTCCGACACGGCGATCTCGACCAGTTCCTGTCCTACAGCGACGGCTTCGGTGCGGCTGCGCCGACCCGTGCGGACGAGGAAAAGAAGGTCATCGGGATGCGCCGTCGCATCGCCGAAAACATGGCCGCGTCCAAGCGCAACATCCCGCATTTCTCTTATGTCGAGGAAGTGGACGTCACCGAACTGGAAGCGCTGCGCGCTCAGCTCAACGCCAACAAAGGCGACAAGCCCAAGCTCACGATCCTACCGCTGCTGATCACGGCGATCTGCAAGACTCTCCCCGATTTCCCCATGATCAACGCGCGCTATGACGACGAGGCGGGCGTCGTGACGCGTCATGGTTCGGTCAATCTCGGCATGGCGGCCCAGACCGATGCCGGGCTGATGGTGCCGGTGATCAAAAACGCGCAGGCGAAGAATCTGTGGCAGCTCGCCAACGAGATCTCGCGTCTGGCGGAAGCAGCCCGCAGCGGTACGGCCAAGAGCGACGAAATGCAGGGCGGGACGCTGACCGTGACATCGCTCGGTCCGCTTGGCGGGGTGGCGACGACGCCGGTCATCAACCGTCCCGAAGTGGCGATCATCGGCCCGAACCGCATTATCGAACGCCCGATGTATGTTTCGGACGGCAATGGCGGGGAGCGGATCGAGAAGCGCAAGCTGATGAATATCTCGATCAGCTGCGACCATCGCGTGGTCGACGGATGGGATGCTGCGAGCTTCGTCCAGGCGCTGAAGAAACTGCTCGAAGCGCCCGCGCTGATCCTGGTGAATTAACGCACGATCGCGCTGTAGCTTCTGAGCCGCCGGTCCTCACCGGCGGCGATGCGCCAGCGCAGATGCGTTACGTCTTCGGGCGAAGCGAGGCGCTGGCCGCTCCGCAGATCGCCGAGGCGCCCCCAGCGGCGACCGCCGTCGATGGACACTTCGACCGCAGCGTCGCCGCTGCGCTGGAAAGCGAGTTCTTCTGGTACGCGGCTTGCGAGCGTGAAGGGGCGCTGGGCGTTTTCCCGGTCCCACTGCATGACCAGCACCACCTTGTCGCCGCTTTCCAGGCGCTGGGCGGGTTCCAGAGCGATTCCGTCATCGGACCGCGTTTCGATGAAGACAGAGCGCGTGATCGACAGAGAAGATCCCGCAGCGCTCGCGGCTGTTGCCAAGGCGAGCGCACTCAAACCCACTACGATGCTGCGCATAGAAATCCCCACGATTGCCCTTGGCTTCGGCGTATCGGGGCGCGGTCAAAATAGGGTTAACGCGGCTTCACCATCCTGCCGCCGGACGCCATGCAATTTTTCGCAGGAAATCGCATTGACAGCCTTTCGACCCTGCCCTAGTTGCGCGGCTCCCAAGAGGCGCTGCAGCGTTTTAATGCGCGGGTGTAGCTCAGTTGGTTAGAGTATCGGCCTGTCACGCCGAGGGTCGCGGGTTCGAGTCCCGTCACTCGCGCCACTTGGGACATTACCTTATTTTTGATGCGAGCTACAGAAATAGGCGGTTCGTCCGCCGACCTTCGCGCTCGTGATCTCACCGCCGCAGCGGCGGCATTCGGCTCCCTTTTCGCGGTGGCGGATCAGATAGTCGTGCGGCAGCTCCTTATAGTCGGCTTCGACCTTCACGCCCTGGTGAAGGACGCGGCGCATCGTGGTGCGCAGATCGGCGAGGCAATCTTCAGATAATTCGTTCGCGCGCCGCTCGGGATGGAGCCCCGCCTGGAACAGAGTCTCGTCGGACCAGAGATTGCCGACGCCCGCCATCTTGTCCTGCTTCATCAATGCCGATTTGATGGCACTGCGGGTATTCCCGAATGTTGCGATGAAACCGTCTCGCGCCAGATCCAGCGCGTCGGGGCCAAGCCCTTCGTTCTCGATATAGCCGTCCGGATCGTCGATTATACGGACATGCCCCAGTTTGCGCGGACAGCGAAAGGCGAGCCGCCGATCGCCTTCGAAGGTGATGAGCAATTTGGTGTGGTCGGGTGGATCGTCCGGCGCATCGAACGGGATCAGCCAGCCCGTCATGCCGAGATGGACCGTCATCCACGGGCCGGTCTTCGATCCTGCGAAGATGTTCTTCCCGTGGCGCCGCGTCTGCGTGAATTGGTGCCCGACCAGCCGCTGGCGCTCATTGTCGCCCGGCAATTCGATATAGCTGGTGTCGTTGCCCAGCTCGACCTTCTCGATCGTGCGATTCAAACACTCGCGCTCAATCGTTAGGCGCTGCGCTTCGTTTTCGGGTAACTCCGGCATGAGAGGATAACGGCACGCACAATCCTGCGGTTCCGCGCCTCTTATTCGGAAGGCGCGCTCCAGCGGCCGGTTTCCATCCAGATCAGGAAGCGTTTCAGAGGCAGCAGCCAGATAACGCCGAACACGAGATAGACGACCATTTGAAGGATCGTCGGCCAGCTTTCCATCAGCGGCGGTACGAAGGTCACCACCAGCACGCCGTAAACGGTCAGGCCCACCAGCAGTGCAAGGATGCCGAGCGGGATGCGCAGGGTGGGCTCGTCACGCATCAGAACGGACCGTAAAGCCGCGTGGGTGTCACCACGGCGGACAGGGGCTTGTCGTGCGCTTCCATCGGCAGCTCGTCGCATACTTGCGCGTCCCACGCCATGCCGATCGCGACCGTGTCGGGATGATCGGCCAGCCAGCGATCGTAATGCCCGCCGCCCTGGCCGATCCGTGCGCCTTCGGCTGTGAAGCCGAGCAGCGGAACGAAAAGCACCGAGGGGTTTGCACTATCCGCATCGCCCACCGGCTGCGGAATGCCGAAGGGGCCGGCCTCGCAATCGCTTTCCTCGTAGGGATCGGCATGGACGGCGAAGTCCATCGCCCGATCCTTCGCCCAGAACCGGGGCAGGGCGATGGTGCGCCCCTGTTCGAAGAAGAAGCGCGCATAGGACGCGGTCGGCGCTTCGAGCGGACCGGCGCGGTAAAGGCCGATCGCGCCATCGTCCGGCACCAGATCGAGCAGCGGCGCGGGCGGGCGATGAAACATCAGCGCGCGCATGTTTTCCGGCAGCGCCGCGACATGATCGCGCCGCTTGGCTCTCAGCGTCTTTCTGATCGCGGCCTTGTCCAAGATATCCGTCCTGAAATTCTTCTGGAGTGGCGTTCTAAGATTTAAGGGAGAAACCCCCGCGCTCAAGCAGCGGAGCGTTAGCGCAAAAACATGACGGGACCACCATGGGTCGTTGCCTTGAAATCCTCTGACGCCTTCACGTCAGGTGGGCGCCGTTTACCCCGGTTCCCGGGACGAACCCGATCCCCAGGGAAGGGACAGCTCCCTTGGATTGCTTATAGCCTCAGGGATGTTCGATCGGTCGTACCGGGCAGCCCCGCCGATCCCTATCTAGGCGTCCGGACCCGCACCCTCAAGCGCGGCGGCCGATTTTTCCAGCCGTTCGGCCAGAGTTTCGAGCGTTTCGGCGAGCGAGGTATCCACTTCCCCTTCAGCCTCGGCGCGCTTCTTCGCCTCGTGGACTTCGTCCGCCAGGATAAGCGCCGCGATGAGCAGGTTCTTCGCCTCGGTCTGTCCCATAAGATCCGCACCGATCGCGGACAGGCGCTCGTCCACCATGCTGCCGAGATGGCGCAGGTGGTCCTCTTCCCCTTCCGCGCAGGCGATGGTGTAGGTGCGCTTGCCGAGCGAGAGCTTGA
>NZ_LWFF01000291.1 GCF_001635685.1 Erythrobacter sp. HI0063 | reverse complement strand
TGCCCGGCTCAGTGTCGCGACAATGGCTCTAAGGCGGGGACGGCTAAGGGCATTCTTGCTGAGACGCTCGACATTTCGTGAAGCCGTGCGTCAGAGCGGAGATGCTGGAAAGTCCGCAACTTTGCTGATTGGAAATTCGCCAATTAGCTGAAAACCTTCGCACGGCCGTTGGGCCTGTTCCAGCGCCCGCCAATCTCATACTCCTCGATGGCCCTAGCG
>NZ_LWFF01000290.1 GCF_001635685.1 Erythrobacter sp. HI0063 | reverse complement strand
GGGGTTCACCCACCATCGCATTATGCGATGGTGGATGGGTAGTTTGAGGGGCGAACCGGCCTTTGCCGGTTTGTCCTCGGTGCTGTTCCTCCCTTCGGTCGGGCACCTGCGGGCGCGCAGTCGCGCTTGCGGTCGGCTGGTCGCCGACCGTGGTTTTTCTGATTTGCGAACCGGCCTCCGCCGGTTCGTCCTCGGTGCTATTCCCTCCGCTTCGCTCCGGGGCACCTGCGGCTCGCGCGCGTGCGCTCGCGGTCCGCTGGTCGCGGACCGTTCTGGGGATTGTCAATTCTACGGAAACCGGCGGCTTTCTGGTCGGTTGTAGGGGCAAGGAGTATCCCATGACCGACAAACTCGAACTCACCGATGCCGAATGGCGCGAAAAGCTTTCGCCCG
>NZ_LWFF01000289.1 GCF_001635685.1 Erythrobacter sp. HI0063 | reverse complement strand
GCGTCATCAACAACGAGCCGAATGTGCGGCCTGCGATGAAAGAGCGGGTCCAGGCCTCGATCGACCGGCTCGGCTACACACCTTCGATAGCGGCCCAGCGGATGAGCGGATCGCGCAGCTATCTGATCATGGCGCTGAACGATCGCGAACGCACTCTGGCCGACTGGCGCGAGCGGCGCGGTACCGACTGGGTCGATCAGATGCTGCTGGGCGGAATGCTGACCTGCGCCGAGCATGGCTATCGCATGATCGTCGAATT
>NZ_LWFF01000288.1 GCF_001635685.1 Erythrobacter sp. HI0063 | reverse complement strand
AGCTGAGGTTAACGCGATCCGGAACCCCGACCGACCGACGCCGTAGACAAAGACTCATTCGGCATCCTTTGCATAGACCCGGCGCCCGCCCACCCAGGTTTCGAGCACCATGGTGTCGCGGATCTGTTCTGGCGTGGCCAGCAAAGGATCGCGATCCACCAGCACGAAATCGGCCCGTTCGCCGACCACCAGCTTGCCGAATCGCCCTTCGCCGAACCCGGCATAGGATCCATTCGCGGTAAAGGCGGTGAGCGCCTGTTCGCGGCTGACCGCTTCCTGCGGCCGCCAGCCGCCGAAGGGTTGTCCGTTCACATCGGTGCGCGTGAAGGCAGCGGCGAGTCCGGCGAAGGGATCGGGCGATTCGACCGGCGCATCCGAACCGAAAGCCAGCATTGCGCCCGTCGCGGCGATCGTCTTCCAGGCATAGGCGCCGTCCAGCCGGTTCGGGCCGAGGCGCGCTTCGGCCATCGTGCGATCGCTGGTCTGGTGGACCGGCTGCATCGAGGCAATCACTTTGGCCGACGCGAATTTCGGGATATCGACCGGATCGACGATCTGCGCATGTTCGATCCGCCAGCGCCGATCGCCCGAAAAGCTGTCGGAAATATCGGCGACGGCATTCAGCGCTTCGGCATTGGCGGCGGTCCCGATCGCGTGGACGGCGATCTGGAACTGGCCGCTGGCGGCGCGTACCATAACGTTGCGCAATTGCGCCGGGCTCATCAACGGCAGGCCGGTATTGCCCGGATCGTCGGCATAGGGCTGCTTCAGCCAGGCCCCACGCGAACCGAGCGCCCCGTCGAGATAGAGCTTGATGCCGTTGAGCCGCAATTTGTCGTCGTACAGCCATTGCGTCGGGCGCGGACCGGCGATGGCTTCCATCGTATCGGCATCGGTCGCGTAGGACATGATGCGCAATGTCAGCCGCCCGCCATCGCCCGCGCGGCGGAAGGTGTGCCAATCGTCCATGCTGGTGCCCATGTCGGCGGCGGCGGTAATCCCCATCGAATGCAGCAGTTCCTGCGCGCGCAAGAGAGCCATATCGCGCTCGGCGGGGCGCGGGGCGGGGACCACGCGCTGGACCAGCGCTTCGGCGGCATCAACGAACACGCCTGATGGCTTGCGCGAACCGGGCAGGCGCTCGATCCGGCCACCTTCCGGATCGGCGGTGGCCGCGCTTACGCCTGCCGCTTCGAGCGCCAGCGTATTGCCCCAGGCGGCATGGCCGTCCACCCGGCTCAGCCAGACGGGCCGATCGGACACCGCACTGTCGAGTTCCGCAGCGGTCGGGAAGCGACCGAGGCCCCATTTCTCCTGATTCCAGCCGCGCCCCAAAATCCACGGACGGGCGGGATTTTCGGCTGCGAATCGACGGATCTTGTCGAGTGCTTCTTCCAGCGAATTGGTATCCGACAGGTCCAGCGTGAGCTGCGCGATGCCGAGCTGCATCACGTGAAGATGCGCGTCGACCAGGCCCGGCAGCATGACGCGACCTTCCCCGTCGAGCAGATAATCGACGTCGCGCGGGCGATTGTCGTTCCGGTCGTAAACCGCCTTCACGCGCCCGCCGTCGTCGATCAGCAGCGCGGTAAAACGGTCGATATTGCCGTCCTCGTCGATCCGCACGCCGTCGACATTCTCGATCAGCTGATCGGCGAGAGCGGGCGTTGCGGTGAGTGCGGTCGCGAGCGCGCAGGCGCTGGCGAGGAACAGGCGGCGGGCGGTCTTTATGGATGTCATGGGGTGACGGGTTATCGGGGAAGGGCGCCTTGCGGAAGGGCTAAGCGCGAAGCCATCCGGCATTTTTGCGCGATTGCGCCGATTGGCCGCGCGCCGTAGGGCACCGGCCATGAGCCAGCAGCAGGACAGCACCGCAATTTCCGAGAAGGCGACCGCTCTTCTCACCATCGATCACGTGCGCGCCGCCGCCGGGCGTATCGCGGGGCAGATCGTGGAAACGCCGATGCTGCATTCGCAGACGCTGTCCAAGATCACGGGCGCCGATATCTGGCTCAAGTTCGAGAATCTGCAATTCACCGCCGCCTACAAGGAGCGCGGCGCTCTGAACGCGCTGTTGCAATTGCCGGAAGAGCAACGTTCGCGCGGCGTGATTGCGGCATCTGCCGGCAATCACAGCCAGGGCCTGTCCTATCACGGGACGCGATTGGGCGTGCCGGTCACGATCGTGATGCCAACGACCACGCCGACCGTCAAAGTGATGCAGACCGAGAGCGTGGGCGGCAAGGTCGAGCAATATGGCGAGACCTTCGACGAGGCCTATGCCCATGCCCGCAAGCTTGAAAGCGAGCGCGGGCTGACTTTCGTCCACCCCTTCGACCATCCGCATGTCGCGGCAGGACAGGGAACGGTGGCGCTGGAGATGCTGGAGGCCAAGCCCGATCTCGACTGTCTGGTGGTCCCCATCGGGGGCGGCGGCCTGATGAGCGGCATGGCGACAGTGGCCAAGGCGCTGAACCCGGCGATCGAAATGGTGGGTGTCCAGGCCAAGCTGTTCCCGTCCATGTACGCGCATCTGCGCGGGCAGGACATGGCCTGCGGCGGGGACACGCTGGCCGAGGGAATCGCGGTCAAGGCGCCGGGCGAATTCACCTCGCAGATCATCGCGGAACTGGTCGACGAAGTGCTGCTGGTGGACGAACCGGCGCTCGAACACGCGGTCTCGCTGCTGCTGCAGATCGAAAAGACCGTGGTCGAGGGCGCGGGCGCTGCGGGGCTAGCGGCAGTGCTGGACCATCCCGAACGCTTCGCCGGGCGCAAGGTCGGGCTGGTGCTGTGCGGCGGCAATATCGACACCCGCCTGCTCGCCAATGTGCTGCTGCGCGATCTGGTGCGCAGCGGACGGATGGCGCGGCTCAGGATCACCTTACAGGACCGGCCGGGCGCTCTGTTCCGGGTGATGGGCGTGTTCGACGCGCACAATGTCAACATTCTCGAAATCCACCACCAGCGCATCTTCACCTCGCTGCCCGCCAAGGGGCTGTTCACCGAGATCGAGTGCGAGGCCCGGGACGAGGCGCAGATGCGCGGACTGGTCGCGGCCTTGCGCGACAAAGGCTATTCGGTCGAGGAAGTCGCCGTCGATTGACGCGAGGGCGATTTTTCAGCCGTTAACCACGCGTCCCGTTCCGCGAATGCGACCATCGGATCAAGGCTACGCAGAAAACGTGGTTAAGAACCTTTTAACGGCGGATCGAAACAGGCATAAACATGTCTCCAGACAAGGGCGGCATCCTTCGCCCTGTCCGTAAAGGCCCAGGAGACAGCCCGCCGTGACGGCACCGATCCGCTTCCCCCGTTTTTTCGTGACCGCCCCGTCGCCCTGTCCGTACCTGCCCGGCAAGAGCGAGCGTAAGGTGTTCACCGAATTGCGCGGCGAGAATGCGGACGAGCTGAACGAGGCGCTGGGCCGGATCGGTTTCCGCCGCAGCCAGACCGTGGCCTATCGCCCCAGCTGCCTCGATTGCCAGGCCTGCGTTTCGGTGCGCGTGGTGGCGCCGGAATTCCGTCCGTCCAGCAGCCAGAAGCGGCTGATCAAGGCCAATCGCGATCTGGTGGCGACCGATTGCCGCCCCTGGGCGACCGAGGAACAGTTCGAATTGTTGCAGAAATATCTTTCCGTTCGCCATCCGGGCGGCGGGATGACGCATATGGAAGAAACCGACTTCGCCGACATGGTGGAGCACACGCCGGTCACCAGCACCGTCATCGAATATCGTGAGCCTACCGAAGACGGACGTCCGGGCCGTCTCGTCGGTGCCTGCCTCACCGATGTACAGGCTGACGGGCTGTCGATGATCTACAGCTTCTACGATCCCGACCATGCGGAGCGTTCGGGGCTTGGCACCTATATCATATTGGATCATATGCGGTTGGCGGCAGAGCGTGGGCTGCCATATGTCTATCTCGGCTATTGGGTCGCCGGGTCGGACCGTATGCAATACAAGGTCAGGTTCCGGCCGCTGGAGCGGCTTGCCCGGTCGGGATGGGAGCGGATTTCGGATGAGGAGCAGACGAGGCTCATCGCCTCCGCCACCGCCTCGCGCTCGCCCGAACGCCTTCAGGGCCGCGCCTGCAAGGACGCCGTGCCTTCTGACGCGTCGGAATCCGCACGCTACGACTTCGTCGGCTGACGCTTTTGTCCTAACCTTCGGCAAGATTCTGCGGCCGGTTGCCGGGCGCTTTCTCTGCGCGAGCGGAATTCTCACGCTCGCCATAGCCATGCCGCTGGCGGCGCAGGATCAGGCGACCGACGCCGCCCTGGAAGACCTGATCCCCGATAGCGCGGTGGAGAACCCGCAGGACTGGGCCATTGAAGAATTCGGGCAAGGTCCGGACGAGACGGATTTGGGCGGGGAAGAGATCGACGAGCTTGATCCCGAAACGCCGTTGGACGACTCTCCGGAAATCTCGGTACAATGGCCGGACGATCTCCAATTGTCGCCGATCGAAATCGACCTTCCCGAAGAGGACATCCAGTTCGCCGATCTCGACGTCGCCGGGCCGGATGTGGCCTTTACCGAGGCCGATCTTGTGCGCCTCAACGATTCGCTCACGCTCGGCTTTCCGCAACTCGATCCGCCCTTCACCGAGCGCGGCGATTTCGTGGAGCGGTTCGAAGCCCTCTCCACCATCGAGGAGCTGGACGGAGACGGTGAGAACATCGCCCAGCTCGCTGCGCGCGCCCGCGAGGACGAGGAATTGCTGGCCGAATTGCTGCGGGTCTACGGGTTTTACGACGGGCGGATCGTGCGCTCCATCGGGACGACTGCACCGGGCGGCGCAAGCGCGAATGACGGCGCGACGCCGAATCCTACCGTGCGGTTCGATGTCATTCCCGGCGAACGCTATCGGTTCGGCGCGATCGATCTGGGCGCGCTCGCCATGGCGCCGGATGCCGAAACTTTGCGGCGCGCCTTCGAGATCGAGAGCGGCGAACCGATGCAGAGCGACCGGATCGAGACCGAACGCTTCGACCTCGACACGGCGCTGGGCGAGTTCGGCTACGCCTTTGCGCGGATAGACGAACCGCAGCTGCTGATCGATCACGAGCGCAATGAAGGCGATCTGACCATGCCGGTCACGCCCGGCGGCAAATATGTGTTCGGCGCGGTGACCAGCAGCGACGAGGATTTCCTGTCCGGCGATCACCTCGCCACCATCGCGCGTTTCGATCCGGGCGATATCTACCAGCGCAGCCTGGAGCTCGATCTGCGCCGTGCGATCACGGCCACCGGACTGGTTTCTTCAGTCACGATCGACCCGCGCGAAGTAAGCGCGCCGCGCGGCGACGAGCCGGGCGTGGTGGCGATGGATGTGGGGATCGAACGCGCCGACCTGCGCACCATCGCAGGCGCGATCGGATACGGTTCGGAAGAAGGCGTGCGCGTCGCGGCGAGTTGGGAGCACCGCAATCTCTTCCCGCCGGAAGGCGCGCTGAAGGTGCGCGGTATCCTGGGGACGCAGGAACAATTGCTCGGCGTCGGGCTGCGCAAGAACAATTTCGGCGGGCGCGACCGGATTCTGAGCCTCGATGCCTATGCCAGCACGATCGACAGCCCGGCTTTCGACGCGAACACGGCGGGGCTTCTCGCGACGTATGAGCGGCGCTCGACGCTGCTGTTCCAGAAACCCGTCAGCTGGTCGATAGGCGTCGAATTGGTCGCCACGGACGAACGCCCTCCGGCGGTCAATGGCGTCGCGGCGCCGCGTTCGACCTTCCTCGTCGCGGGTATACCCGGCTTCATCCAGCTCGATACGACCGACGATCTGCTCGATCCGACCGAGGGCTTCCGCGTCTCGGCGAATCTGTCCCCCGAGGTTTCGCGCAATCGCGGAACGCAGAGCTTCTATCTGCGCGCCCGGACCGATGCCTCGACCTATCGCCGGGTCACTGACAGCGTCGTGGTGGCGGGCCGCGTCGCGTTCGGCGCCATTCCCGGAACCGAGCTGGAGAACATCGCGCCCTCGCGCCGCTATTACGCGGGTGGCGGCGGATCGGTGCGCGGTTATGGCTTCCGCCAGATCGGCCCGCGCGACACTCTGGGCGACCCCAGCGGCGGGCGCAGCGTGGTCGAAGGCGCGATCGAAGCGCGCATCCGCACCGGGCTCTTCGACGGCGCGGTATCGGTCGTCCCCTTCCTCGATGCAGGCTCGGTCAGTCCGGACGTGATCCCCGATTTCGAGGAGATCAAGCTGGGGGTCGGCGTGGGCTTGCGCTATTACACCGGCTTCGGTCCCTTGCGCGTCGATGTCGGCGTTCCGCTCAACCCCGGGCCCAATGACAGTCCGGTCGCGGTCTACGTCTCGCTCGGTCAGGCGTTCTGATGGACGAGGAGACGCTACCCGAAGCCGAAGTCGAAACGGCGCCCAACGATGCGGCGCGTCCAAAGGGCCGCAAGCGCGCGATTGCGGGCCGGTCCACGAAATGGTTGGCCGGGATTGCGGCGGCTGTCCTGTTGCTAATCGTCGCAGCGGTCGTCACGCTCAACACGCCCGTCGGGGAGCGTTTTCTGGCGGACCGCATTGCGGCGCGCACGCTGCCCAACGGGCTCAATATCCGTATCGGGCGGATCGAGGGCAATCTCTACGGTCGCGCCACGCTTCACGATGTGGTGCTCTCCGATCCGACCGGACCGTTCATGACTATCCCGGAAGCGGAGGTGGACTGGAATCCGGGCGCATGGCTGCGCAATACGCTCGATATCGACGAATTCACCGCGCGGCGCGCCACGCTGATGCGCCTGCCCGAATTTTTGCCCAGCGAGAAGGACGGGCCGATCCTGCCCGGTTTCGATATCGCGATAGACAGGCTGGCCATCGAACGCCTGACGCTTGCCGAAGGCATCCTGGGCGGCCGGGCCGAGACGCTCGATCTGCTCGCAGAGGTCCAGCTGCGAGATCGTCGGCTGAAGGTCGATACGCGCGGCTCGATGGGATCGGGCGATCGCTTTGCCGCTCTGATCGATGCCGCACCCGACCGGGACCGCTTCGATCTCGGCCTGAATTACGTCGCGCCCGAAACCGGGGCCATCGCGCGGCTGCTGGGCGCCGAAGCGCCGTATCGTGCGCGCATCGTCGGTGATGGCAGCTGGAGCCGATGGGACGGATCGCTGTTGGTGCGACGGGGAGACGAGCGCTTCGCAGCGTTCCGGATCACCAATCGCGCCGGTCGTTTCGGCCTGCTCGGCCAAGCGACACCTGCGCCTGCGCTCGAAGGACTGCTGGCGGACATGTTCGACGGGACCGTGTCGGTGAGGGCCGAAGCGCGAATCGACAATCGCCGGATTGACGGGACCTATGCCGTCTCGGCGCCCGCCTTCGCTGCGCAGGCCGAAGGGCTGATCGATCTCGCCGAAAATCGCGTGGACGAACTCGCGCTGTCCGCCACATTACGCGATCCCGGCCTGTTCGGCGGTATCCGGCTTGAGAGTGCCCGACTCGCGGCGACTATCGACGGTGCGTTCCGCGATCTCGCTGTCGATCACACGCTGGAAGTCGGGCAGGTGGTCAGCGGCGGCACGCGCATCGCCGATCTCGTCCAGCGGGGCACTGCGCGCTATGACGGTTCGCGCTGGACCTTCCCGCTCGACGCCCGGCTGGCGCGCATTACGACTGGAAATTCGCTTCTCGATCCCAGGCTGGCGAACGGCACGGTTCGCGGCACGGCCGTGCTCAGCGGACGCAGACTGACCGCCGAAAATCTCGCTCTGCGGTTTCCCACGGCGAGTGCGGATGTCGCGGTGCAGGGCGATCTGGCGCGCGGCCTGTTCGGCATTGCAGGCGGTGTGCGCGCCCAGCAGGTCGCCTTCGACGATATCGGGCGGGCGAGCGGTTCGGCCCGGATCAGAGCAACTATCGCACCCGGAACCTGGCAGGTGCGCGCCGATCTCGATGCACGAGTGAACCCGGTGACGAATGCGACGCTGGCCAATCTGGCGGGCGAGCCGATCCGGCTGCGCGGCGGATTGCAGTTCGGCTCCGGCGCGCCTTTGCGCTTCGACGGTCTCAACGTCGCCGCGAGCAAGCTGACGGCGCGGCTCGACGGGACGATCGCGCAGGGTGTGACGACGCTGGCCGGGACTGGTCGCCATGTCGATTACGGGCCGTTCACGATCGAAGGACGGCTTGCGCCCGGCGGGCCGGAGGCCGTGCTGGTTTTCGCCGATCCTCTGCCTGCCGCAGGTTTGCGCGATGTGCGCCTCGCGATAGCGCCGGACGGGGACGGATTCCGGATCGAGACCGAGGGCGGCTCCACGCTCGGCCCGTTCGACGGCGTGCTGACCTTGCTCGCTCCGGGTGACGGGCCGACGCGGATCGCGATCGAACGGCTCAGCGTCTCGAATACGGACGTGCGCGGCGATCTGACGCTGACGGACGGTGGCATTGCCGGCGATCTGGCGCTGGCGGGCGGAGGTCTGGATGGCACGATAGCGCTGGCGCCGCGCGGCGGCGGGCAGGGTTTCGACCTCGATCTGGAAGCGCGCAACGCGGTGTTCGGCGGTGTCACTCCGATCACGATCGCGCGCGCGACGGTCGATGCGCGCGGGCTGATCGCGGATGGCAATTCGACCGTGTCCGGCACTACGCGCGGCGCGGGTCTTACCTACGGAACGCTCTTCATCGGTCGCTTCGCTGCGCAGGGCGAAGTGACGAATGGGCGCGGCACGATTGATGCTTCGATCGCCGGACGCCGCAGCGGCAGCTTCGCGATGGATCTGAAAGCAGGCATCGCGCCCGAACGGATCACGCTGGCGGCGCAGGGCGAATTTGCCGGACGGCGCATTACCATGCCGCGCCGCGCCGTGTTCGCGAAGCTGGAGGATGGCGGCTGGCGAATGGACCGCACTCTGGTGAAGTTCGGCAAAGGCGGCGTGCTTGCATCAGGACGGTTCGGAGGCGGCGAAACCGCATTCGATCTGGCCCTTTCGCAGATGCCGCTTTCGCTCACCGATATCGCCGTGCCCGATTTGGGCCTCGGTGGCACGATTTCGGGCCGGATCGAATTCGCGAAGGGCGCCGATGGATTGCCGCGGGGCCAGGCGCGCGTAAAGGTCGACGATCTGGCACGCTCGGGCCTCGTCTTGTCGAGCCGACCGGTCGACCTCGCGCTGGTCGCCAATCTGACTGCGAACCGGCTGGAGGCCCGCGCAGTGGTGGAGAACCAGGATATCAGGCGCGGACGGATCCAGGCCGTGATTGCCGGATTGCCGCAGGACGGAACGCTCGACGAGCGATTGCGGCGCGGCGCGTTGCGGGCGCAATTGCGGTATCAGGGCGCAGCGGAGAGCCTGTGGAGGCTTGCGGCAGTGGATGCCTTCGACCTTACCGGCCCGGTCGCCATTGCAGCGGACGCGACCGGTACGCTCGCCAATCCGCGCGTGCGCGGGTCGCTGCGCAGCACGGCGCTACGAGTGCGAAGCTCTCTATCGGGCACGGATATTCGCGATGTTGCCGTGCGCGGCAATTTCGCCGGATCGCGCCTGCGCCTGCTGCGCTTCAAGGGCACCGCGCCCAATGGCGGAACGGTCACGGGCAGCGGAACGGTCGATCTGGAAGGGCTGGGGGAGCGCGTGCAGGGCCGTTTCCTCGAAGCGCGCGGCCCCAAGCTCGACCTCAAGGCGGCTGCGGCGAACGCGAAACTCCTCGACGCCAACGGCATCGAAGCGACGGTGACCGGCCCCTTGCGCATCGTTTCCGACGGTTTCGGCGGGACAATCGCAGGCAGAGTACGGATCAACCGCGCGAGCTGGCAACTTGCCACGGCTGCCGAGGATATGCGCCTGCCCCGCATCGCCACGCGCGAGATCAATCGGCCCGCCGATATCGGCCAGCGCGTGGCCCCCGGACGGCCCTGGCGGTACCTGATCGATGCGCGGGGCAACAATCGTATCGACGTCGACGGGATGGGGCTCGACAGCGAATGGGGCGCCGATATCCGTCTGCGCGGAACGACGGACGATCCGCGCATCGGTGGCGAGGCGCGCGTGGTGCGAGGCGATTACACCTTTGCCGGAACACGGTTCGAATTGTCGCGCGGAATGATCGAGTTCGACGTCACGCGCCCCATCGATCCCAGTCTCGATATCCGCGCGGAAAGCGAGCGCGACGGGATCGAGGTGGAGGTGCGCGTCGTGGGCAGTTCGGAAGAACCCGAAATCACTTTCAGTTCGAACCCGGCTCTGCCCGAAGAGGAAATTCTCGCCCGCCTCCTGTTCGGCGGATCGATCACGAACCTGTCCGCTACCGATGCGCTGCAATTGGGCGCGGCGGTCGCGTCCTTGCGTGGTGGGGGCGGGATGGATCCGATCAATCAATTGCGCAGCGCGATCGGGCTCGATCGGCTGCGTATCGTCAGCGCGGATCCGGCGCTCGATCGCGGAACCGGAATTGCACTGGGCAAGAATTTCGGCCGCCGGTTCTATGTCGAGATCATCACTGACGGCAGAGGCTATTCCGCGACCGAAGTCGAATTCCGCATCACGAGCTGGCTGGCGCTGCTCGCTTCGGTATCGACGATCGGCCGCGAAAGCGTGGTGGCCGAAATCAGTCGCGATTACTGAGCGGCGGCACCGGTCTCGTCGCTGGCACCCGCATTCGTGGCGCCCTGAGGAATCAGAGCGGCATCGATTGGGATGACGACTCCATTTCCGGCTTCCGTGCCCTCGCTTGCGAAGGTCGCGCTGTTAGTGCCATCGCGCGAAACGCTGATCGCGTCTCCTTCGCGTGAGAAAGTCAGCGATCCGCCGCCCATGGTTGTCATGGTGACCGGGCCGCCCTCCGCGTCGATCGCCTGGCGGATTGCGTCGGGCGTGATATGGCCAGGCACGATATGTTCGCGCATCAGGCCGACGAGGAGTGGGCGCTGTTCGACTTCGAGCAGCAGCTGGCCGCTTTCGCCCAGGGCCGCGAACGCCTCGTCGGTCGGAGCGAAGATCGTATAGCTGCCCGATCCATCGAGAACTCCGGCAAGCTGCGCGTCGGTAAGAGCGCCGGACAGTGTCGAAAGATTGCCCGCAGAGGCGATCGCTTGAGCGACCGTGTCCCGATCGGTCGCTTCGGTTGCAGGGGCTTCCCCCGGTTCGGAGCTGCATGCCGCGAGAGCCAGGCTGGCAGGCAGAGTGACGAGCGCCAGAGAGCGCCAAGTGCGATTGAACATTATGAAACTCCGGTTCAGGTCAGCAGGTCGATGGCTGCGGCCACCAGCTGGGTCTGCGGATCGACCCGGTACACGTATCCGTCCGAGTAGCGATAATTGGCTTCGGGCGTGTCGTAATAGCGATCGCGATAGGCGGAGGGGACGTTGTAGACGTCATAGCCACGCGGCATCGGCTGGCCGACGGTAAATTGATCGCCCGTCAGCAGCGCCGCGATCGACTGGATCGCGCTCGTCGTCGGATCGACGCGATAGATCACATCGTCGGCGTAACGATAGTTCTGCGGCCCGCCCAGACTGTAATAATCGACGTAATAATCGGGAAGGCTGCTGCTGCCATAAGAATTCGGCCACTGGTTTCCGATCGCCAGCGCACCGCCGAGCAGGGGAATATAACCGGCAATATCCGACCCACTGCGCCGCAGCAGATAGCCATCGTCGTAGAAGTAATTGCCGCGATCATAACCCGACAACCCGAAAAGTGAGGGTTGGTAGATCGAACCGTAAGGCGCGCGCTGACGCGCAAGGCCCGGAGGCTGGCAGCCATTGTTCTTCTTCGCCAATCCCGGCGGACACCCGTCGATCACCGAGGGCGCATAGCCGAAGGTTCCGCCATAACGGCCTTCGGTCTGAATATAGTGGTCCCGGGTCCGGTCGAGCGTGCGATCGAGAATGCGCCCGTCATTCGCGCCGTTGCCGCGATTGTTCGCAGCGTTGCGATTGCCGTTTCCGTTGCCGTTATTTCCGCGCAAATCGCGCTCGATCTGCTTGGCTGCCCCTTGGCCGTTGCCGCGTTCGAGCGTGCGGACACCGGCATTGCCGTTTCCATTGCCATTGCCATTTCGCGCGTTGGGGTTGCCCGCGTTTCCATTGCCCCGTTCGGCCTGAACCGGCGGACCGCCGCGTTCGGCGTTGCCATTGCCCTTATTGTTGCCGTTTCCACGATTGCCCTTCGCGTCGGGTCCGGCCTGGGCAGCGGCGGGCGGGCCGCCGCGATCGTTGCCACCATTTCCCTGTCCGTTGCCCTTGCCGTTTCCTTGGGCGATCGCGCCTGTCGCGGCGAGAGCGAGGATCGCTACACTGCTGGTAAGAATACGCATTTGTTAACTCCTGATCGGAAACCCAACGGCGTATTTCGCACCCGGTTCCACAGTAACGACGAGTCGAGACGAGCGTCCGAGAAAAGGATTAGCGGTCGAATCGGTAAAGCTGTGCTTCTGCGTCCCGGCGTTTCACGAGGCCGCGCAGAACCCTTCCGCCAGCGTGTATCCAGCGGGCAAACTCGCGTGCCGCCGCCGAGTGATCGCCGGCGCGATGCAGTCGCGTCAGTCTCGCCCGACCGATCGCGCCGGTGTTGTAATGGAAGCTGACGAGCGCATCGAATTGCGCCTGCGTGGTCGGAGCATCGCCGATCGCATCCGCGACTTCGGCGGCATATCCTTCGAGATCGCGGGCGAATCGTTCATCGCACTGGTCCTGAGTCCATACCGTATCCGGTCCGATTCCCGGCCCGGTCGAGCCCCAGCCGATCGTCCATGGAGCGCCGCCCGTCCCGGGGTCGGGATAGGCCGCCACCATTCCGTCGTCGCGACGCCGGGCACAGCCCTCGAAATGCTTGATCAGCGCGATACCGCCGGGGCCGATGGTGTGGGGGTGGAGGAATTTGGAATCCGGATCGTCGAGATCGTCGAGTGCCGCGTCGATCAGATCGACCTCGTCCTGCCGAAAGGGGCGGCCGAGCAGGCGGCGGATCAAGTCGAACAAAGGCTTGCGGATCATCGGGGGCCTCCAGCGCCGAATCGAGGGAGGCGGAGCAAGTAGTCGCGCAATGGGCCTGTAGGAAAATGGTTTTTTGCCGAGTAAAGTCGCTCGCGACAGGATCCTAAGGCAGCCGGACAAAAAATTGGGGCGCCCGGATCGCTCCGGACGCCCCGCTCGGTGAAGGCTGGCCTTTAACCGCTAAAGGTTAAGCGGAATAGTACATATCGAACTCGGCCGCGCACGGCGTCGTTTCGACGCGCAGGACTTCGTCCCACTTCAGTTCGATATAGGCGTCGATTTGGTCCTTGGTGAAGACATCGCCCTTCAGCAGGAAGTCGTGATCGGCCTCCAGGTTCTCCAGCGCTTCGCGCAAGGAACCACACACGGTCGGCACGTCGGCCAGTTCGGCGGGCGGCAGATCGTAGAGGTTCTTGTCCATCGCTTCGCCCGGATGGATCTTGTTGGTAATCCCGTCGAGGCCCGCCATCAGCAAGGCGGCATAGGCGAGGTAGGGATTGGCCATCGCATCGGGGAAGCGGAATTCCACGCGCTTCGCCTTCTCGCCCGCACCGTAGGGGATGCGGCACGAAGCCGAACGGTTGCGCGCCGAATAGGCGAGCAGGACCGGCGCTTCGAAGCCCGGCACCAGACGCTTGTAGCTGTTGGTGGTCGGGTTGGTGAAGGCGTTCAGCGCCTTGGCGTGCTTGATGACTCCGCCGATGAAATAGAGGCAATTGTCGCTAAGGCCGGCATAGCCATTGCCAGCGAAGGTCGGCTTGCCGCCATCCCAGATCGAGAAGTGGGTGTGCATGCCCGAACCGTTATCGTCCTTGATCGGCTTGGGCATGAAGGTCGCCGACTTGCCGTAGGCATGAGCGACCTGGTGCACGACATACTTGTAGATCTGCATGTTGTCGGCGGTTTCGACCAGGGTCGAATAGGTGAGGCCCAGCTCGTGCTGCGCGGCGGCGACTTCGTGGTGATGCTTGTCGCAGGGCAGGCCCATTTCGATCATGGTCGAGACCATCTCGCCACGGATGTCGACCGCGCTGTCCACCGGCGCGACGGGGAAATAGCCACCCTTGGCGCGGGGACGGTGAGCCATGTTGCCCGCTTCGTATTCGCGGCCGGAATTGGTCGGCAGCTCGATATCGTCGAGCGTGTAGCCCGAGCCGGCATAGCCGTCTTCGAAGCGGACATCGTCGAACATGAAGAATTCGGCTTCCGGGCCGACATACACGGTGTCGCCCACGCCGGTCGATTGCAGGAACGCCTCGGCGCGCTTGGCGGTGGTGCGCGGGTCGCGGGCATACCATTCGCCGGTGGAGGGCTCCACGATGTCGCAGAACACGATGAGCATCGGCTCGGCGCTGAAGGGATCGACATAGACCCGCTCGAGGTCAGGCTTCAGGATCATGTCGCTTTCGTTGATGACCTTCCAGCCCGCGATCGAGGAGCCGTCGAACATCAGCCCGTCTTCGAGCTGATCCTCGTCGAGCGTCTTGGCGACCATGGTCAGGTGCTGCCACTTGCCCTTGGGATCGGTGAAGCGAAGATCCACCCATTCGATGCCTTCGTCTTCGATACGCTTGAGGACGTCGCTTGCATTGCTCATGTGATCAATTTCCTTGCTGGTTTCGAGTTACGCCTCGCGGCGGGATGTCTCTTGGGTGTTGGCGTTAAATGGCGTCGTCGTCGCGTTCGCCGGTGCGGATGCGCAGCGCGCTTTCGAGGGAGGAGACGAAGATCTTTCCATCCCCGATCCGGCCGGTCTGAGCGGCGGCGGCGATCGCTTCGACGGTGCGTTCGGCGATATCGTCGCTCACCACGACTTCGAGCTTCACCTTGGGGAGGAAGTCGACGACGTATTCCGCGCCGCGATAGAGTTCGGTGTGGCCCTTCTGGCGGCCGAAGCCCTTCGCTTCGGTCACTGTGATGCCGGACACGCCGATTTCGTGCAGCGCCTCCTTCACCTCGTCGAGCTTGAAGGGTTTGATGATCGCTTCGATCTTCTTCATGAAACCGGGAATTCCCCCAACCTGTAAGGCGTTTCGGCGCTGCGCGGTTCGCCGATCCGGGCGATCCTTAAGGATCGATTACCAAGAATCGTGCCAGATCGTTTCGACCCGCTCGCAGGTAGCCTAGAGGATCGAAAGCGCGCGGCAAAGGGCGCATTCCGGTATCTTTTGCATAGTCGGGCGAGCCGGGCTTGAAATCGGATCGCCTCATGCGACGATCTGCTGCCCAAACACCGGGCGAGCGCTGCCTGAAAAACAGGCAGGCTAGGGCGACAGACCCGTCGTTTCCGGCAGGCCGCACATCAGGTTGAGATTCTGGATCGCCGCCCCGCTCGCGCCCTTGCCGAGATTGTCGAGCCGGGCGACGAGGCGGGCGTTGCTGCCGCCCTCATTGCCGAAAACGAACAATTCCATCCCGTCCCAAGGCTCGGCCTCCCGCTGAAGCACGAGTTCGCTTGGATTTCCGTCGCGACGCACCGACACGACCGACGATCCGGTGTAGAAATCGGCCAGGCTAGCGCGCAGATCGTCGGCATGGGGTTCGCCCGCCATGGCGCCGAGATGCAGCGGCACCTCGACGATCATACCGCGATAGACCGGCACGACCGCAGGGGCGAACAGCACCGAATGCTCCAATCCGGCCCGCGCCTGCATTTCGGGCAAGTGCTTGTGGCGAAGATCGTACCCGTAGGCGCGAAAGCCCGGCGCATCGTCCCTTTCGAAATCCGCGATCATCGCCTTGCCGCCGCCCGAATAGCCGCTGACGGCGTTGACGGTGAAAGGCCAATCGGCGGGGAGAAGTCCTTCGCGCACCAGCGGAGCGACGAGGCCGAGGAAACCGGTGGGATAGCAGCCGGGATTGCTGACCCGGCGCGCATCGGCCACGCGTTCGCGGCCGACCAGTTCGGGAAAACCGTAGCACCAGCCTTCGGTGGTGCGATGCGCGCTCGATGCGTCGATGATGCGCGTGCCTTTTGCAGGATCGAGCAGTTCGACCGCGTCGCGCGCCGCATCGTCGGGCAGGCACAGGATCGCGATATCGGCCTCGTTCAGCGCCTCGCGCCGGGCCTCCGCGCTTTTGCGGTGCGCTGCGTCGAGCTGGATGAGCTCGAATTCGCTACGGCCGTTCAGGCGGTCGAGAATTTCCAGGCCGGTGGTTCCGGCGGCGCCGTCGATGAAGATCCGGTCGGCCATGGGCTATTCCGTCGGTTCGAGTGCGCCGAGCTGGACATAGCCGCTCGGCCCTTCGGGTCCGCAGGCAATCCACGCCCATTCGCCCGCGCAATCGAGCAACTCGACCGGCGTCCCGGCGGGAAGGCTGGCCCCGATATCCGCGTCTTCGCGCATGGCGAGCCGCAACTGGACGCTGTTCGGGCCTATCTTGCGGCAGAGGGGAACGACATATTGCGTCGCGAGATATTGGCCCGCCAGCGCGATATGCGCCAGATCGCCACGCAAGGGCTTCGTGCCGGGCGCGGGTTTGCGCACCGGACCGGTCAGGCCCACCGTTTCGGTCGGAAGCGAATAGTCTGCGGGCCTGCTCACGGAAGTCGGGCGATCGTACCTGTTGATGGATTGAATCTGGCGCGCTTAGCCGCCTCGGGCGCGGCTCGCAAGTTCGGCTGCATGACCGGGCGTTGCGCCCTCTTACGACCCGTAGCGATCCTTGAGCATGTGCCACGCCGCGCGCAGGCCGTAGGCATCGCCGCCCTTTGGGCGACCGGGCTTGGCCTGCGGGCGCCAAGCATAGGTATCGAAATGCGCCCAATCGATACCTTCGCCGACGAACTTGTCGAGGAACAATCCGGCCACGCTGGCCCCGGCAAAGCCGTTGCTCGCCGCATTATTGGTGTCCGCGATGTCGGAGGCCAGATATTCGCGGTAGGCTTCGGGCAAAGGCAGACGCCACGGCGCATCGTCATGCGCCTTGCCCGCCGCGATCAGCGCATCCGCCGTCGCATCATTGCGGGCCATCAGGGCGGGGAGGTCCGGACCCAGCGCCACGCGCGCCGCACCGGTCAGCGTGGCGAAATCGAGGATCAGATCAGGATTCTCCTCGCTCGCACGGGTCAGGGCATCGCCCAGAATCAAGCGACCCTCGGCATCGGTGTTCCCGATCTCGACAGTCAGCCCCTTTCGCGAAGACAGCACGTCGCCGGGGCGGAAGCTTTCGCCCGAAATCGCATTCTCGACCGCGGGCACCAGCAGATGCAGCCGCACCTTGAGGCCCGCCTCCATGATCAGTCCGGCCAGCGCGATCGCATGCGCCGCGCCGCCCATATCCTTCTTCATCAGCATCATGCCCGACGCGCCCTTGATGTCGAGCCCGCCCGAATCGAAGCAGACGCCCTTGCCGACCACGGCCAGCACGGGGTCGCTTTCCTTGCCCCAGGTAAGATGCATCAGGCGCGGCGCATGGCGGCGCGCTGCAGCCCGGCCGACGGCGTGGACCATGGGGTAGCAGCGTTCGAGCGCATCGCCGCGCACTGTTTCGAGCGTGGCACCGTGGGTCTTCGCAAGCGCCTCTATCCGCTCCTCCAGCGCTTCCGGCCCCATGTCCTCTGCGGGCGTGTTGACCAGATCGCGCACCAGGCAGACGGCTTCTGCCTCGGCGCGGACCGCATCGATGCGGCCTGCCTTCTCGGTCAGGAGAATGCGCGGCCCGGTGGGCTTTTCCGGCTTTTTGTAGCGATCGAACACGTATTGTGCGGTCTGCCAGCCGTGCAGCGCCGGGCCGGGATCGCCGCCCGACGCATCCTTCGCCAAACGATAGGTGCCTTCGGGGAGGACCTCGGCCAACTTTGCGAGGCACCAGCTCGACAGGCTTTGCGGATCGGCCACGCCGCCGACGGCGAACCAGCTTTCCCCATCGGGCACGATCGCGGTCTGATAGCCGCTCCCGTCGAATTTCTGCGCTCCGAGCGCTGCTCG
This sequence comes from Erythrobacter sp. HI0063, assembly GCF_001635685.1. Classification (GTDB taxonomy): domain Bacteria; phylum Pseudomonadota; class Alphaproteobacteria; order Sphingomonadales; family Sphingomonadaceae; genus Qipengyuania. The sequence goes on along the minus strand of NZ_LWFF01000288.1, from coordinate 28,132 downwards.
CTGGGCGGCGTTCAAGCCTTTTGCGAAACCCTCGAAGCCGTTTCTATCGGTCAGGTGGATCGCGATCGCGTCCTGCCCGCGATCGGGCTGGATCAATGCTTCGCCCGCGTTCATAATGCCGTTCATACTTCTATTCCCTCACGTCAATCTTCGCACAGGAAACCCACCCCCGATGCGCCTGTTCCTGATTCCCTTGCTGCTGTCGAGTGTGCTGGCGAGCGGTGCCTGCAGCGAAGCGCAGGAATACGAGGCCAAAGTGGGCCTGGAAGAGGGCGCAGGCTCAACGACGGATCGACCGGTCGCCGATGCCGCGAATGATACCGATGCCGAGCCCGGCGCGGTCGAGCTCCAGAACGAGCGGGCCGAATTTTCGCACACCTGGCCGGCAGCGGCGAATGCCATTCCAAAGCTGGCGGCGCGGTTCGAAAGCGAGGCGCAGACCGCTCTTGGCGAAGCGCAGGCAATGGCGGCGGAGGATCAGGCAGCCGCGCGCGGGGAGGGGTGGGAGTTTCGCCCTCACGCTGCGGAAAAGGAGTGGGAGACGGTTGCCGACATTACCGACTGGCTGAGCCTTTCGGCCTTGATCTATTCCTATACCGGCGGGGCGCATCCCAATTACGGGTATGACAGCCTGGTCTGGGACAAGCGCGCCGATACCGCCCGCGCCCCGCTCGACCTGTTCCGCAGCGCCGCCGCTTTCAAGACTGCGTTGTGGGGTAGATTCTGCGACGCTCTCGACGCGGAACGGGCCACGCGTCGCGGCGAAGCGGTCGATCCGCAGTCGGACAACGCCTTCAACACATGTCCCGAACCGCGCGAAGTGACGGTGCTTCTGGGATCGAGCAACACGCAGACTTTCGACAGGATCGGCATTCTGATCGGCCCCTACGTCGCGGGGCCCTATGCCGAGGGATCGTACGAATTTACCTTTCCGGTCGATTCCGCCGTCATCGACGCGGTCCATCCCGACTATGTCGAGGCCTTCAGCCGGGCTCCGCAGAAGCAAGCTCGCATTTCGGGCGATTGATCGCTACATCGCGCGCCATGACAGAATATCAGGAAATCGACGGGCGCGAGACCGTCTATCGCGACGGCACCATCAAGCTGCATGGCGAAGAGGGTTTCGAAGGCATGCGCCGCGCCGGACGGCTGGCAGCGCAGATCCTCGACGAAGTCGCCCCGATGGTAGAGCCGGGCGTGACCACCGCCGCGATCGACGACAAGATCCGCGAGCTGATGCTGGATGGCGGCGCTGCGCCTGCAACGCTCGGCTATCGCGGCTATACGCATAGCAGCTGCATCTCGATCAACCACGTCGTCTGCCATGGGATCCCCGGTGAAAAGCCGCTCAAGGACGGGGACATTCTCAATATTGACGTGACCCCGCTGCTCGACGGCTGGCACGGCGATACCAGCCGGATGTTCTTTGCAGGGGAGCCTTCGCTCAAGGCGAAGCGGCTGGTCGAAGTGACGTACGAATGCCTGATGCTCGGCATCGAGGCCGCGCAGCCGGGCGCGCGCGTCGGCGATATCGGCGCCGCGATCGAAGCCCATGCCCGCCAGTATCGCTATGGCGTGGTGCGCGAATTCTGCGGCCACGGGCTGGGCCGCCTGTTCCACGATGCACCCGAAGTGATTCACGCGGCCAAGGCCGGGACTGGGCCGCTGCTGAAGCCGGGCATGTTCTTCACCATCGAACCGATGATCAATGGCGGCCGCCCGCATGCCAAGGTGTTGAACGACGGCTGGACCGCCGTGACGCGTGATAAATCGTTGAGCGCCCAGTTCGAACATTCGATCGGCATCACCGAGACCGGGAACGAGATCTTCACCGGCAGCCCGAAGGGCCTCGACAAGCCACCTTACTGAACGGCGCGATCAGCCTTCGCGTGCGGCTCTGATCGCCGCTCCGGCGACGAACGGCGTCACTGCACACAGGCCCAGGCTGATGGCGGCCGTCAGGGCTAATCCCGCCGTGTCCGGGCGCGACAGGGCGCCTGCACCGAAGATCAGGATCGGGATCGCCAGCGGGATCACCATAAGTCCGGCGAGAGCCGCGCCTTGGCGCAGGGCGGCGGTAAGCGCCGCGATGGCGAGGCCGATCGCGGCTAGGCCGGGCGTTCCGGCGAGCAGGCCCAGCAGCAGCACGCGAACCGTTTCTCCCGACAGGCCGAGAAGCGTGGCGGCGGGGAGCGTTGCGAGGAGCAGCAGCGGCCCGAAGGCCAGCCAGTGCGCGACGAGCCGGCTCGCCATCGCCCATTCCTCGGATATGCCGCGCAGCGATAGCTGATCGAAGATGCCTGCTTCCAAGTCGGCGGCAATCAACCGCTCCAGCGGCAGGATCGCCGCCAGCAGCGCCGCGATCCAGATCACGCCGCCGCCGGTACGGGCGAGCATTTGCGGCTCGGGCCCGGCCGCGAAGGGATAGAGCATCGCCACGGCGAGGAAGAAAAGGAGCGGCAGCAGCGTACCGCCACGCCTCCCGCCGGGCAGCAGCGTCGCGAGATCGCGGCGCAGGAGCGTTCCGATCACCACGGATACTCTCTCAGATCGAGAGCGGTCGCGTCGGTCATTGTAATCGGCTGGTGGGAGGCGACGATAGCGATACCGCCAGTTCCGCGATGATCGGCAATCAGCTGCTCGACCACTATCACGCTATCCGCGTCGAGACCGTTCAGCGGCTCGTCGAGCAGCCAGTGATCGGCTTGCTGGCCGAGCAGGCGCACGAGGCCGGCGCGTTTCCTCTGCCCGGTCGAAAGATAGCGCACCGGCACGTCCATCAGCGCTTCGATGCCAAGCGTTTCGGCATGCTTGCTGGTCAGCTTTTCCGAACCGTCGAGCGCGGTCCAGAAGGCGAGCGCCCTGTCTAAGGTGACTGCCTCGTCCAGCGCCAGTCGCCCGTCGAGCAGGGCGACAGAGCCCGACCAATCGACGAATCCGCGCGAAAAACCCTCGCCTTTTGCCGCCAGAAAATCGGACGGTTTGCGCAGTCCGGCGAGAATTTGGATCAGGCTCGACTTTCCGATCCCGTTCGGCCCGGTCAGGTGCAGCGCCTCGCCGCGCTCCAGCGTCAGATCGAGACCGCCGAACAGCGGCCGGTCGCCCCTGCGGCAATAAAGCTCCCGCGCCGTGAGACCCGCCCCTTGCATGGGGGCCAGCGATAGGCAAAAGGCGGGCACCCCACAAGCGCAGGAGCATATCATGCCGGTCGAGGAATTGAGCCAGGAAGAACGCGACAGCTGGATGCGCGCACTGCCCGAATGGTCGCTCTCGCGAGAGGGCAAGGCGATCGAGCGAAGCTTCGAATTCGCCGATTTCTCCGAAGCCTTCGCCTTCATGGCGCGCGTGGCGCTGATTGCGGAAAAACGCGATCATCACCCCGAATGGTTCAACGTCTACAATAAGGTGGACGTCACGCTGACCACGCATGACGCGGGCGGATTGTCCCTGAAGGATATGAAGATGGCCAAGGCGATCGGCGCGCTTCTCTAACCGAGACCCTATCCCAGGCCGCGGGCGCTGGAGCGGGTCTGCTTGCGGACCACGCCCGGCATCCAGCGGCTGAAAAAGCCCAGCCGCTTGGCGGTCTTGCCCACCAGCGTGTGCAGTTTGTCGCCATGCACAGCGTCCCACGCGGCATCCGCGACATCCTGAACCGGAGTGATTTCCAGCCCGGCATCGGTCACGCGCTGGCGGATGTCCTGATTGGATCCGGCATTGGGATTCTTGTCGAGCAGAGGCGTGTCGATGAAGCTGGGGCAGAGCGAGCGCACCGCGATCCCGTCATCGGCCCATTCTCCGTCGAGGCTTTCGGTGATCCCGCGCACGCCGAATTTCGTGGCGGAATAGACGCTGGCCCCCGGCGTCCCGTAAATGCCCGCCGCGCTGGCAGTGTTGAGCAGGCACGATCCCGGCGCGGTCTTCTTCAAATGCTCGTACGCCGCCTGCGCGCCGAACAGGACACCCTTGAGATTGATGTCGAGGCAGCGTTCGATCTCGTCGGTGGAGTTTTCCATCAGCGTGCCGCCCAGCGGGATACCGGCATTGTTGACCACCACGTCGATCCGGCCGCCCGCCGCCATGGCGAAGCCGCTCAGCGCTTCGTCCCATGCTGCGCGATCGCGGACGTCGAGCTTGTGAGTGTAGGAATAGCCGCCGGGGAGGAAATCCTCGGTCACCGCCATGCCATGCGCGTCGATATCGCCGAGGCCCACGAACCAGCCCTCGCGCCCGAAGCGGATCGCGATCGCCCGCCCGATGCCCGAGCCTCCGCCGCTGATGAAAATAGCCTTGCGGTCCGCCATGTCGTGTCTCTCCCTAATCGTCTCGAAGCGTCGGCTCAAAGCGCCGGATTGTTGTAGATATGCCAGGTGAAGATGGCCATCGCGCCGCGATGCGGACGCCAATGCTCGGCCAGCGCGCGGGTTTCTTTCTCGCTCGGGCGTTCTTTCAGGTCGAGCAGTTTGCCGAGCCCTGCTTGGACGGCGAGATCGCCCGCCGGCCAGATATCGGGGCGCCCTTCGGCGAACAGCAGGTAGATTTCCGCGGACCAGCGCCCGATCCCCTTGATCCTGGTCAGGTCCGCGATCGCCGCCTCGTCGTCGCCGGGCAGGCTCTCCAGATCGAGCTCTCCGTCCGCGACCAATTCGCATAGCGAGCGGGCATAGCCCTGTTTCTGGCGCGACAGGCCGCAGGCGCGCAAGGTTTCGAAATCGCGTTCGAGTAGGCAGGCGGGGGTGAAATCTTCGCCCAATTCGGCCTCCAGTTTGGTCCACACCGATGCCGCTGCGGCGACCGAGACCTGCTGGCCGACGATGGTGCGCAGCAGGGTCTTGTACCCGGTATCGCGCAGGCGCGGTTCGGGATAGCCGGTTCTGGCAAGCGCATCGGCCACGCGCGGCTCCTTTGCCGCAACCGCGTCGATCCCGTCCCTTAATTGCTCTGCGGTCAGTCCCATGCCGGCGTGCTGCCGCTCCTTGCCAAAACTGCGCTCGCCCCGTAGCAGCGCGGCGACTGGCAAACCACAGGAACGAGGCCGCGACAATGCCCAAGCTGATCGTAACCACCCGCGAAGGTGAAACATCCGAGATCGACGTCGCGGACGGGCTGACCGTCATGGAGGCGATCCGCGACAACGGCTTCGACGAATTGCTGGCGCTGTGCGGCGGTTGCTGCTCCTGCGCGACCTGTCACGTCCACATCGATCCTTCCTTTCAGGACAAGCTGCCTGCGATGAGCGAGGACGAGGACGATCTGCTCGAATCCTCCGACCATCGCGATGCCAATTCGCGGCTTGGCTGCCAGATCCCCTTCACAGGCGACTTGGACGGGTTGAAAGTGACCATCGCGCCCGAAGACTGATGGAAGACTGATTTCGGATCGCTTTGCGGCCTGCAAGCGCATCTAGTTTGCGACCGCCGGAGCGACTGCTTACCTCTTCGGCATGACTGCCATACCCCTTAGCGCCAATAGGCGCGCCGATACGCTCGACCTGATCGGCAACACGCCGCTCGTCCGCCTCGCCGGGCCGAGCGAGGCTGCCGGATGCGATATTTTCGGCAAGTGCGAATTCGCCAATCCGGGCGCGAGCGTAAAGGATCGCGCCGCGCTCTACATCATCCGCGATGCCGAGGCGCGGGGCGAATTGAAGCCCGGCGGAACGGTCGTGGAAGGGACGGCGGGCAATACCGGGATCGGCATCGCGCTGGTTGCCAATGCGCTGGGCTACCGCACGATCATCGTGATGCCGGACAACCAGTCCAAGGAAAAGATGGACACGCTGCGCGCTTTGGGCGCCGAGCTGGTCACCGTTCCGCCGACCAAATATTCCGATGCCAACCATTTCGTCCACACGAGTCGCCGCCTCGCCGAAGAGACCGAGGGTGCGATCTGGGCCAATCAGTTCGACAATACCGCCAACCGCAAGGCGCATATCGAAGGCACCGCAAAGGAATTGTGGGAGCAGTTGGAAGGCCGGATCGACGGTTTCACCTGCGCTGCGGGCACTGGCGGCACGATCGCGGGCGTCGGCATGGGCCTCAAGGAATTCGACGAGACCGTAGCGATCGCGCTGACCGATCCGCACGGCGCTGCGCTCTACGATTACTACGCGCATGGCGAGCTGAAGTCGGAAGGCTCCTCGGTCGCGGAAGGGATCGGGCAGGGGCGCATCACCGGCAATCTCGAAGGCGCACCGATCGATACGCAGTTCCGGATTTCGGACGAAGAGGGGCTCGAATGGGTCCGCCGCCTGCTGCGCGAAGAGGGGCTGTGCCTCGGCCTGTCGAGCGGGATCAATGTTGCGGGCGCGATTGCGCTGGGACGGCATCTGAAGGAACAGGGCCGCGAAAATCCGCGCGTGGCGACGATCCTGTGCGACACAGGCTTCCGCTATCTCTCCACTCTCTACAATCCCGAATGGCTGCGCGCGAAAGACCTGCCGGTGTTCGACTGGCTCGAACCTGCCGCCTGATACGGCGGTTGAGGGCGTGGCGCGAAGGCGATTGACCCGATGCGCCTGCGCGCCCTATCTGGCTTCATGGCTCGCTTGTTCGATCCCCGGCGCAAGGCCCGTACGGTCGACGCCGCCACCGGCCTTTCGGGCGATGCGCCATCCGTGCCGCTGGGCGGAACGCGCGCGCAAACGACCCAGCGGCTCCAAGTCGGAATCGCCGGACTTGCGGGCACGCTCCTGTTGATCGGCCTGATCGATCTTATCGAAACCCGTGCCGACGAAACCGAGCGGACGGCGGTTCCCGAAGCGGTCGCCACCAACCAGCCCAGCGCCACACCGACGCGCTCCGATCCGCTGATCGATGCCGGGGTCGTTCCCGACCTGCCGGCCAACCCGGTGCCGGAAACGCCAGCGGGCGGGGAAGCGCCCATCCTGCCCGAACAGGGTGGAGGCGAAAATAGCCCGCCGCAATAAACGCGCTTGCTCGCCGGGAGCGACCACGGCGCTCGTCGCTTGCCTGCTGGCGTGCGTGTCCTGCTCGCCCAGCGCAGATTCCGCTCCTGCGGTGGAACAGGTGGGCGAACAGGCGGCTCAGCCTCGCCTCGGCCTGATGTCCACGCTGCCGATCTACTGGAACGAGGCGGTCGAGTTTTCCGATCTCCTTGATGACGGACAGCAAATGAACTGGGTGCGCAGTGCGCTGGAGCGCGATTATGCGCTCGAACCGCTTGACGTGCTGACTCCCGAAACGCTCGCGCCGCTCAGCCGCCTGATCCTGGCTCAGCCGCGGGCGCTTTCGGCAGAGGAAAACGTCGCTCTCGACGATTGGGTGCGGAGTGGGGGGCAGGTGATCGTGTTCGCCGATCCCATGCTGACGCGCCATTCCGAATACCGGCTGGGAGACCCGAGACGCCCGCACGATGTGGCGCTGCTCTCTCCGATCCTTGCGCGCTGGGGGCTGGAGCTAGAATTCGACTCGGGCCAGGACGAGGGCGAGCGACTGGTCGACGCGTTCGGGCTCACTGTTCCGGTGCGGATCGCCGGCACGTTCCGGCTGCGCGAGGAGGGCGGCGAGGCCGATTGTACCCTGTCGCAGAGCCGCCTGATGGCGCGTTGCACGATCGGCCAGGGACGCGCGCTGCTCGTCGCCGATGCCGCCGTGCTCGATGAGAGCGAGCCGCATGACGACGGCGGGGAAGCCGAGGACCACTCCGGCGAGGACCACTCCGGCGAGGATCGGCGCGACGCGGCCCTGGACGGCATCCTGAACGACGCCTTCGGCACCTGACTCCCGGTTCGGGGAAATCGCGGGAGAGGCCGGTTGGGGGCTCCCGCCGCTCCAGACATTTTCCTCGTGAATGGCCCGCGAGAGTGGCCGAAATCCGCAGATTTCGAGCATTTTCGCGCCGATCGGTGGCGGATTACCGAAGCATCGAAAGTAAGAATGCGTTTACGATGGCGCCGAGAGAAAGATACACAAAAACAGTTGTTTATCGGTAAATCCCCAAAAATCCCCTACTTTTCCCTTCCATCCCCCGCGCTCCCGCTGTATTCCCTGTGACACATCGGACAGACCGAATCCGTCTCGCGCCCTCCGGCTCGGGGCACGCTGCAAGCTCGTGGGTGCTTTCGGCGGCGGGGAAGGTGTGCCGAGTGGAGATGGTGATTTTTACCTGAGCGTATTTGGGGGCGGAAGCGGGTGCTTTTCGGGGGATATAGCGGACAAGCCTATTCGCCTGCGGGCGATAAAGGCCGCTATGTCCTTCCGCCGCTGTTTCGCAAGGCGGTGAAGGAAAGCAGCGATTCCCGCACCCTATGTCTGACCAAGCACGATCGCTGGAACTGTCTTGTCGGTTTCGGCCTGTCCCGCAAACTCGAATTCGAGGCGCAGCTCGATCGCGAGGAAGAGATGGCGTTCAAGTTCCAGCGCGATTTCGACCGGGAAACCCGTTCGAGCCAGCTCTACGGCTTCGCCGAGCTTCCCTTCGACGATAGCGGGCGGTTCGTCATGCCGGACTATCTGCGCGGCCTCGCCGGTATCGAGGACGGCCTGTTCTTCCAGGGCAGCGGCCGGTTTTTCAGCGTCTGGAACCCTACCGAACTGATGCGCATGGGCGACGATTGGGCCGCTGCCAAGGCCGCCTGCCAGGCGCTGGTGGCCGAGGCTGAAGCCAAGGCGAAGCGCAAGTGAGCCAGCCTCACATCCCCGTCCTCCTAGACGAGGTGATCGCCGCGCTCGACCCGAAGCCGGGCGACGTGATCGTCGATGCCACCTTCGGCGCAGGCGGCTACACCCGCGCGATTCTCGACAAGGGGGCGCAGGTCCACGCCTTCGATCGCGACCCCGATGCGATCGCCAACGGCGCGGCGATGGTCGCCGAATACGAAGACCGCCTGACGCTCCACCCGCACCGCTTCTCCCAGATGGTGGCCGCGCTGCGTGACGCGGGCGTGGCCTGTGTCGACGGTGTCGTCATGGATATCGGCGTCTCGTCGATGCAGCTCGATCAGGCGGAGCGCGGCTTTGCCTTCTCCCATGACGGCCCACTCGACATGCGGATGAGCCAGACGGGCGAGAGCGCCGCCGATTTCCTCAACACCGCCGATGCCGATCAGATCGCCGACGTGCTGTATCTCTACGGCGAGGAGCGCCAGTCGCGCCGCGTCGCCCGCGCCATCGTGGCCGCGCGCCCGCTGGAGACCACTGGCGATCTCGCCCGCGTGGTGAGGAAGGCATTGGGCCACAAACCGCACGACAAGAAGGATCCTGCGACGCGCAGCTTCCAGGCGGTGCGCATCCATGTGAATGGCGAGCTGGACGAGCTGGAGCAGGGCCTTGCCGCAGCCGAAACCCTGCTCGGCGAAGGCGGCCGCCTCGCCGTGGTGAGCTTCCACAGCCTCGAAGACCGGATCGTCAAACGCTTCCTGCGCGATGCGTCGAGCGCACCTGCCGCCTCGCGCCACTTGCCCCAGGTCGACAGCTTCGAGCCCGCCTTCACGCGCGTCAGCAAGGCGATCCGACCGGGCGAGGCCGAGATCGCACGCAATCCCCGCGCGCGCTCTTCCGTCCTGCGGCACGCGGTGCGTAGTGCCACCCCGGCGAGGGAAGCAGCCTGATGGCCAGCGCTCCCCCCTCTCGCCCGCACGGCAGCCGCATCCGCCAGATCGGCTGGATGCTGGCGCTGAGCCTGTGCCTTGCCGCCTTCCTTGCGCTGACCTTCAAGGTGAATGCCGTGAAAAGCGACGTGCGGCTGGCGGAGCGCCAGATCATCGCGCTCGAACGCCAGACCCTGATGCTGGAGGTCGAATTCCAGACCCGCGCCAGCCAGCGCCAGCTTTCGCAGTGGAACGCGGTCGAATTCGGCTATGTCGCGCCGCGCGCCGATCAATATCTCGAAAGCGAGCGGGAACTCGCCGTGCTCGGCCTGCCGCGCGGCCTCGACGCGCCCGATCCGATTCGCGTCGCCAAGGCGCGTCCGCAGGCCGAAGAAGGTCTTTTCGCCGAATGGATGGCCGATACCGATACGGCAGGCGATAACGGCGAGGACGCGAGCGATCTAGATTCCGGCGGATACGAAGCGGCGGGCAATCTGACCCAGCGTCTCGCCCGCTCGCCCGCTTTGCCGAGCGCTTTGGCGGAGACCGGCCAGTGAACGCCTATTCCCCGATCACGCGCGCCACCGGCGGCACCAGCTTCGGCGCCGCGATGCCGCAGGCGCGCGTACAGCTCGCGGTCATCCGCCAGAACTCGCTGGCGCAGGCCAAGCTGCGCGTGCTTTGGATCGTGCTCGCTTTCCTCTTCGTGGCAACGATGGCGCTGGTGCGGATCGCCTTTCTCGGCGGATCGGACCGTGCGGTGGCGGCGACCTCGCTCGAAGACGCGCTGCTGCCCGATCGCGGGGAGATCGTCGATCGCAACGGCGTGCCTTTGGCGCGGGCCTTCCCTGCCTACGCTCTGTGGTTCAATCCAGAGGCATTGGGCGAAGACGGTGCGCCGCTCGTGCGCGATCCGGCGACGATCGCGCGCGAACTGAAGGCGATCTTCCCCGATCTGAACGAGGCAAAGGTGGCCGAACAGCTCGCTTCGGGCAAAGCGGGCTATCTGCGCCGCCGTGTTCTTCCAGAAGAAGCCAACCGCGTGCAGGATATCGGCGAGCTGGCGCTTGAAATGCCCCAGGAAAACGACCGGCACTATCCGCAAGGATCGATGGCGGCCCACGTTCTCGGCTATGTCGCGGCGGATGGGCATGGGCGCGTGGGAATGGAACAGGTGCTCGACGAGCAGCTGAGCGATCCGGCGAGCCGGGGCATTCCGGTTGCGCTGTCGATCGACATGCGGGTGCAGGGCGCGCTCGAGGACGAATTGCGCCGGGGCATGAAGCTGGTCGATGCCAAGGGCGGCGCGGGCATCGTGTTGGATGTCGACACGGGCGAGGTGATGGCCCTGGCGTCGCTACCCGAATTCGACCCCAACAAGATCGACGAACGCGGCGCGTCCCTGATGTTCAACCGCGTGACCAATCAGGTCTACGAGCTTGGCTCCACCTTCAAGCCGCTTTCTGTCGCCGCGGCGATCGATGCCGGCGTGGTCCGCGATCTGGGTGCCCATTGGGACGCCTCGCCGGTCAAGGTCGGGCGCTTCGCGATCAAGGACAGCCACTTTCTCGGCGCCAGCCTCAACGTGCCGAGCACGCTGATTCATTCCTCCAACACCGTCACCGCGCGCATCGCCGACAAGCTCGGCCCGGAAAAGCTACGCCAGTACATGATGGATATGGGCATGGCCGAACGCCCGCATATCGAACTGCCGGCCAAGGGCTTCCCGATCTGGCCGGGCGAGAAATGGCCGCGCCTGCGCAGCATGACGGTCAGCTTCGGCCACGGCATCGCGGTCACGCCGCTGCACCTTGCGAGCGCCTATGCCACGATGGTCAATGGCGGCGTCTGGCGCCCCGCGACGCTGCACAAGCTTAAACCCGGAGAAGCGCCCGAAGGCCGCCGCGTGTTCAAGGCCTCGACCTCGGCGCGGATGAACCAGATCCTGCGCGCGACCACCATTTACGGCACGGGCAAGAATGCCGATGCAGCGGGCTTCCGCGTGGGCGGCAAGACGGGCTCCGCCGAAAAGCCGGGCGCGGGCGGCTATCGCCGGTCGACGCTGGTTTCGACCTTCGCCGCCGCCTTCCCGATGGACCGCCCACGCTATGTCGTGATTGCCATGCTGGACGAACCGCAGGGTACGCTCGCCTCCAGCTTCCAGCGTACCGCCGCCTGGAACGCCGCACCGATCGTGGGCCGTCTCGTCCCGCGCATCGGCCCGATGCTGGGCGTGCGGCCCGACAGCACGCGCGATATCGATATTTCGGATATCAAACCGCTGATCCCCGAGGCGAACCGGTGAAGCTGGCGAAGCTCTGCGACGCGGCGGGCGTGGCCTGTCCCGCCAATGGCGAGGCCGAAGTGACCGGCTTCGCCATCGACAACCGCAAGGTCGCGCCCGGCACCGTGTTCGGCGCGTTCCAAGGCGCGCGCGTGAATGGAGAGGATTTCATCCCCGCCGCGATCGAAGCGGGCGCCGTGGCGGTGGTTGCCCGGCCCGAAGCGCATGTCGAAGGCGCGGCCCATATCGCCGCCCATATCGCCGACGCCGAACCGCGCCGCGCCTTCGCGCAGCTCGCAGCCCAATTCTTCGCTCCCGTTCCGTCGCATATCGTCGCGGTGACGGGGACCAACGGCAAGACCTCGACGGTCGAAATGACGCGCCAGATCTGGCGCATGGCGGGCGAACGCGCGGCCAGTATCGGCACGCTGGGCGTCACCACGCCCGATGGCAGCGTTTCGACCGGGCTGACCACGCCCGACATCGTGACCTTCCTGTCGAACCTCAGCGGCCTGGCGCGCGAAGGGGTGACCCATGTCGCCTACGAAGCGTCGAGCCACGGCCTATCCCAGTTCCGCAATGAAGGCATCGCGGTCGAGGCGGTCGCCTTCACCAATTTCAGCCGCGACCATCTCGATTACCACGCCGACATGGAAGAGTATTTCCTCGCCAAGATGCGGCTGTTCGACGAGGTCGCGAGCGACGGCGCGACGGCGGTAATCTGGACCGGAAGCGACAGCAGCGAATGGACCGCGCGCGCCATCCAACATGCGGAAAAGCGCGGCCTGAGCCCCTTCACGGTTGGCGAACAGGGCGAAGGCATCCGTCTGGTCGCGCGCGAGGCGACGGCGCTGGGCCAGGAACTGACCGTCGAACACGACGGACAGACCCGTACCTTCCGCCTGCCGCTGATCGGGGCCTATCAGGTCTCGAACGCGCTTGTCTCCGCCGGACTGGCGCTCGCCAGCGGGATCGCAGCGGACCGGGTCTGGGATGCGGTCGCGCGGCTCCAGCCGGTGCGCGGACGTCTCGAACGCGCGGTCATCGCGCCGAGCGGTGCGCCGGTCTATGTCGATTACGCCCACACGGCGGACGCGCTGACTGCCGCCATCGCGGCGCTGCGCCCGCATGTCGCAGGCCGCCTAATCACCGTGTTCGGCGCGGGCGGCGATCGCGATCACGGGAAGCGCGCGCCGATGGGCGAAGCGGCCTCGCAAGGCTCGGATCTCGTCATCGTTACGGACGACAATCCGCGCGGCGAGGAGCCGAGCGCGATCCGTGCCGCTGTGATGCAGGGCGTCACCGGCGAGGCACTGGAAATCGGCGGGCGGCGCGACGCGATCGCGCGCGCCATCGCCGAAGCGGGCGAGGGGGACATCGTCCTCGTCGCCGGCAAGGGGCACGAACAGGGTCAGATCATCGGCTCGGGAGAGAATATGCGGGTCCATCCCTTCGACGACGTCGAAGTTGCGCGGCTGTGCGCTGCCACAACTGCGGAGAACACGAAATGAGCGCTGCCCTGATCCGTCATCCCGCATTGAAGCGCTGGCCGATCCTTCCCTCCGACCGGCTGCCGCTGGCCCTGTGGGACGCGCAGACCATCGCCGCTGTCACGGGCGGAACGACAAGCGGCGATTTCCAGGTTTCGGGCATCGACACCGACAGCCGCGACATCCGCAATGGCGATCTGTTCGTGGCGCTGAAGGGCGAAGCGATGGACGGCCACCGCTTCCTCGACAAGGCGTTTGCCAATGGCGCCGCCGCCGCGCTGGTCGATCGGCCGGTCGATTATCCTCACGTTCTGGTCGCGGACACGACAGAAGCGCTTCATGCGCTTGCCGCCGCCGCCCGCAAGCGGACTTTCGCCAAGATCGTCGGCGTCACCGGGTCGGTCGGGAAGACGGGCGTCAAGGAAGCGATCTTCGCCGCGCTCGAACGGTCGAGCCGGGGGCAGGCGCACCGCTCGATCCGCAGCTACAACAATCATGTCGGCGTGCCGCTGTCGCTCGCGCGGATGCCTGCGCGCAGCCGTTTCGGCGTGTTCGAGATGGGGATGAACCATGCAGGCGAGATCGCCGAGCTGAGCGATCATGTCCGCCCCCATGTCGCGGTGGTTACCACTATCGCGCCCGCGCATATCGAGAATCTCGGCAGCGAAGAGGCGATCGCGGACGCCAAAGCGGAAATCTTCGGCGGTCTCGTCAAGGGCGGCACGGCGGTGATCCCGGCGGACAGCCCGCATTTCGCACGGCTCAAGGCTCATGCGGATAAGCTCGACGCACAGGTCGTCAGCTTCGGGCGTGCGCGCGATGCAACCCTGCGGTTGCTCGATGCGATCCCGAGCGCGAATGGGGGATCGCTCGTCACTTGCGAATATCCAGAAGGCCGGATGTGCTTCACCGTGGCGGAGCCCGGCGAACACTGGATTACCAACGCGCTGTGCGTGATGGCTGCCGTCCGCGCCGCCGGGGGCGACATGGCTGCCGCCGGACTGGCGCTTGCCGAAATGGGCGGGCTGAAGGGGCGCGGCGCGCGCCACCAGATCAGCGCGCCGGGCGGCAAGGCGCTGCTGATCGACGAAAGCTACAACGCCAATCCCGCCAGCATGCGCGCGACGTTGGCCCAATTGGGCAACACGCCCGCCGGTCGCCGCATCGCCGTGCTCGGCAGCATGAAGGAATTGGGCGATTTCGGCGCGGCCTTCCACGCTCAGCTTGCCGAGCCGCTGACTGCCGCGAATATCGACTACGCGGTGCTGGTGGGCGAGGAAATGCGCGTGCTGGCGCGCGAATTGGGGAAAGCGCCCGGCCAGCCGCTTGGCTTCGCGGGCGGATTCACCCATTGCGATAACGCTGCGGAAGCCATCGGCGCGCTGTCGGAATACGGCGTGGTTGCAGGCGATGCGGTGCTGGTGAAGGGGTCGAACTCGGTCGGCCTCGGCCAGCTGGTGGATCATTTCACACGCCGGGACGGCTGACCGCGCATGCTTTATATCCTCGCAGAATGGTTCCAGTTCGAAGGGCTGCTCAATCTCGTCCGGTATCAGACGGCGCGGGCGGGCGGTGTGCTGCTGACGGCGCTGCTGATCGGGCTCGTTATCGGGCCGCGCATGATCGCGATGCTGCGCGTGCGACAGGGCAAGGGCCAGCCGATCCGCGAAGACGGGCCGCAGACCCACCTCGCCAAGCGCGGCACGCCCACGATGGGCGGACTGATGATCCTCGTCGCCATGTCGATCTCGCTGCTCTTGTGGATGGACCTCAGCAATCCCTTCATCTGGGCGTGCCTCGCGGTGACGGGCGGCTTCGGCCTGATCGGCTTCATGGACGATTACGACAAGGTCACGAAGAAGAGCCACAAGGGCGTGTCGGGCAAGACGCGCCTCGCGCTCGAATTCGCAGTGGCGGGGATCGCCAGCTGGATTGTGGTCGGCCAGATCAACACGTTTCTCTACGTGCCGTTCTTCAACAATCTCGGCATCGAGCTGGGCTGGTTCTATTACGTCTTCGCCGCTTTCGTGATCGTGGGCGCTGGCAATGCCGTCAACCTGACTGACGGGCTGGATGGCCTCGCCACCATGCCGGTGATCATCGCGGCGGGTACGTTCGCGCTCATTGCCTATCTCGTGGGGCGCGTCGACTATTCGAGCTATCTCGGCATTCCGCATGTGCCCGGCGCGGGCGAGCTGGCGATCTTCTGCGCCGCGATCATGGGAGCGGGCCTCGCCTTCCTGTGGTTCAACGCGCCGCCCGCAGCGGTCTTCATGGGCGACACCGGATCGCTGGCCTTGGGCGGAGCGCTCGGCGCGATCGCGGTGGCGACCCATCACGAGGTCGTGCTGGCCGTGGTCGGCGGCCTGTTCGTATTCGAGGCCCTTTCGGTCATCATCCAGGTGTTCTGGTTCAAGCGAACGGGCAAGCGCGTCTTTCGCATGGCGCCGATCCATCACCATTTCGAACAATTGGGCTGGAGCGAGAGCAAGGTCGTGATCCGTTTCTGGATCGTCGCCATCGTGCTAGCGATCCTCGGTCTGGCGACGTTGAAGCTGCGGTGATCACGAATCCGGCCTGGAAGGGCAGGCGCTATGCCGTGCTCGGCCTGGCGCGATCGGGCCGGGCCACGGTCGAAGCGCTGCTGGCGAGCGGGGCAGACGTGCTGGCCTGGGACGATCGCGAGGACGCACGCGCGCCCTTCGTCGGCCGCACGGGCATTGCAGACCCGTTGCAGTCGGACCTGACCGGTTACGATGGCGTGGTCGTTAGCCCCGGCGTTCCGCTCAACACCCATCCGATCAAGCCCCATGCCGACAGCTTCGGCGTGCCGGTAATCGGAGACATCGAACTGTTCGCGCAGGCGCGCCGGGCTCTCCCGCCGCACAAGGTCGTCGGCATCACCGGCACCAATGGCAAGAGCACAACGACCGCGCTGGTTCATCATATCCTCAAGACTGCGGGCGTTCCCACCACGATGGGCGGCAATATCGGCCTGCCGATCCTGGAGCAGCAGCCTTTGCCCGAGGACGGGGTCTATGTGCTGGAGCTTTCGAGCTACCAGATCGACCTGACCTATTCGCTCGATTGCGACGTGGCGGTGCTGCTGAACATCACGCCGGATCATCTGGATCGGTACGATGGCGATTTCCAGAAATACGCCGCAAGCAAATCCCGCCTGCTCGCGATGCAGACGAGCGGACAGAACTCCATCGCCCGCTTCACCGACGCGCGGGCCTTGGGGAAATTCGCCGAAGGCACAATTGCCAGCATTCTCGAAGACGTCCTCAGCAATCGAGGTTTCGAGCCTGGCGAGCAGGCGAACTGGCAGTCGCTGCAAGGCCCGCACAATCTTGAAAACGCCGCAGCAGCGATCGAGGTCGGCGATATTCTCGGTCTTTCCGGGCAGCAGATCCGCGCCGGGCTCGAAAGCTATTCCGGCCTGCCGCATCGGATGGAGCGTGTCGCGGAAACCTCCGGCGTCGCTTATGTCAACGACAGCAAGGGCACCAACACCGCCGCCTCCGCGCCTGCGCTGGCGGCGTTCGAGAACATCCATTGGATCGTCGGCGGCCTCGCTAAGGAGCCGGGGCTAGGCGAGTGCGAGCCCGAATTGCCGCACGTGATAGCCGCATACACCATCGGCAAGGCTGGACCCGCTTTTGCCGAGCTGCTCGAGGGCCGCGTCCCCGTCACGCGCAGCGAAACGCTCGAGCGCGCGGTGCGCGATGCTGCCGCTGCGGCGCAGGCGGGCGACACCATCCTGCTCTCCCCCGCCTGCGCCAGCTTCGATCAGTTCCGCGATTTCGAACAGCGCGGCGAGGCGTTCCGCAAGGCCGTCAGCGAGCTCGGCGCATGAATATGCAGCGTCCTTACGTGCCCGGCGCCACCCGCCCCGGCATGCGCCGCCCCGGCCAGAAGCTCTCCCGCTGGACCGAGTTGACGATCTGGTGGCGTGAGATCGACCGGGTGCTGCTCGGCCTGATCCTGGCGCTGATGGCGTTCGGCACCGTCGCCGTCGCCGCCGCAAGTCCTGCCAGCGCGGACCGTCTTTCGACTGCGACGCAGACGCTCGATCCGCTCTATTTCTTCTACCGCCACCTCGCCTGGCAGGCGATCGGGATCGGCGTGATGATCGCCATCAGCATGGTCAGCCGCGAAAACGCCCGGCGCGGGGGGCTGCTTCTGGCGGCAGGAATGCTCGGCGCGCTGTTCCTCGTTCCGATCGTCGGCGCGGAGGTGAACGGTGCGCGGCGCTGGCTCGATTTCGGAATGCGCTTCCAGCCGTCCGAATTCCTGAAGCCCGCCTTCGCCATCGCCGTCGCCTGGATTCTGTCATGGCGAATGCGCGACCCCAATTTGCCGGTGATCGCGCTGTCGGCAGTGGCGCTGGTCGTGGTCGCGGCGCTCCTGATGATGCAGCCCAATCTGGGCGACACCATCCTTTTCTTCGGCGCGTGGTTCGTGCTGATCCTGCTTGCGGGCGTGCCCGTGCAGCGCATGGGCGCGCTGGTCGGGATCGGCGGCGCGGCCATGGTCGCGACGTATTTCCTCTATGACAACGCCCGCCACCGCATCGACAGTTTCATGGGCGGTGGCACGGCTTTCGACCAGGTCGATCTGGCCGAGCGAACGCTGCTGGCGGGCGGCTGGACGGGCAGCGGATACGGGCTGGGCCTCAGAAAGATGAATCTGCCCGAAGCGCACACCGACTACATCTTCTCCGTCATCGGGGAAGAATTCGGCCTGATCGTTTGCGCTCTCGTCGTGATCGTTTATCTCGCCATCGTGGCGCGCGTATTGATGAAGCTGATCGATGAAGACGACCTGTTCGCCCTGCTTGCGGGTGCGGGCCTGATCACGCTGTTCGCGGGGCAGGCGTTCATCAACATCCTCGTCAATCTGCAGCTGTTTCCATCGAAGGGGATGACTTTGCCGCTCATCAGCTATGGCGGATCGTCCACGATCGCGCTCTGTCTGGAGGTCGGGCTGCTGCTGGCGATAACGCGGCGCAATCCCTTCCTCAAACGCGAGACGCGCGGCCTGGCTGACGTGATCGGCTGGAACGAACGCCGCGCGCCGAAGAAACAGGCGGATGCGATCCGGCGGGAAATCTATCCATGAGCGGGCCGGACAACACTCGTGCGGCGCGCCACTTCGTCCTCGCGGCAGGGGGCACGGGCGGCCATTTGCTGCCCGCCTTCGCCCTCGCGACCGAGCTGGAACGGCGCGGGCACCACGTCGCGCTGATCACCGACGAACGCGGCGCGCAGATTCCCGGACGGCCCGATTTCCTCACCACCCACATCCTGCCCGCCGGGCGCTTCGGCAAGAATCCGGTCAAATGGTTCGCGGGCGCAAAGGCCGTGTGGGAAGGACGGAACATGGCGGTGCGCCTGTTCGAGAGCTTTCAGCCCAGCGCCGTGGTCGGCTTCGGCGGCTATCCCGCCTTTCCGGCCCTGTGGGCTGCGACGTCGATGGGCATTCCCAGCGTCGTCCACGAACAGAACGCCGTGCTGGGCCGCGTCAATCGCCTGCTGGCGGGCAAGGTCGATGCGATCGCCACCGCCTATCCGCAGGTCGAGCGGCTGAAGCCCAAATATGCCGACAAGGTCCATCTGGTCGGCAATCCCGTTCGCGCCGAAGTGCTGGCCCTGCGTGAAGAGGAGTTTCCCGCGCTCAGCGAAGAGGGGCTGTTCCGCGTCCTTGTCACCGGCGGGAGCCAGGGTGCGCGCGTTCTGTCCGAAGTGGTGCCCGACGGGCTCGCAATGCTGCCGCCCGCCTTGCGGCAGCG
The DNA here is from genome assembly GCF_001635685.1 of Erythrobacter sp. HI0063. Taxonomy (GTDB): domain Bacteria; phylum Pseudomonadota; class Alphaproteobacteria; order Sphingomonadales; family Sphingomonadaceae; genus Qipengyuania. The sequence continues at coordinate 9,014 of NZ_LWFF01000288.1, read as the reverse complement.
ACTCCAGGTGACGCAGCAATGCCGCCCGGAAGATTTGGAAGCGGTCCGCGCGCGCTATTCCAGCCACGACATTCCCGCCGAACTCGGGACTTATTTCGAAAACATGGCCGGTCGCCTTGCGGATGCGCATCTTTTCATCGGGCGCGCGGGCGCGTCAACCATCGCGGAACTGACCGCCGTTGGCCGACCGGCGATCCTGATCCCGCTTCCGATCGCGACCGACGATCACCAGGCGGCGAACACCCGCGAGATGGTGAAGGCGGGCGGGGCGCGGATGGTGCGGCAGGACAGCTTCACCGCCAAGGAACTCGCCAAGCAGATCAAGGCCATCGCCGACAGCCCCGAAGGGCTCGGCAAGGCGGCCCATGCGGCGTTCAATTGCGGGCGGCCCAATGCGGTTCAGGATCTTGCCGATCTCGTCGAAAGCTTCGGTGGGGCGGAAATGATGGACGTGATCCGCGTCGGCGCGAACAATGCGCGCGGCGCTTCGCAGGGCGTGGCTGCGGGGCAGGGCGCGGCGCGCGACATGCACGAAAGGTCGAAGCCATGAGAGGCGTGCCCACCGATATCGGCACCATCCATTTCGTCGGCATAGGCGGGATCGGCATGTCCGGCATCGCCGAAGTGATGGCCAATCTCGGCTACAGCGTGCAGGGATCGGACATCAAGGAAAGCCCGGTGGTCGAGCGCCTGCGTTCGCGCGGGGTCCGGATCGCAATCGGCCATGCGGCGGAAAACGTGATGGGCGCGGCGGTCGTCGTCACTTCCACCGCGGTGAAGCGCACCAATCCCGAAGTCGCCTTCGCGCTCGAAAACCGCATCCCCGTGGTGCGCCGCGCGGAAATGCTGGCCGAATTGATGCGGTTGAAATCCACCGTCGCGGTGGCGGGGACGCATGGCAAGACAACGACCACCAGCATGATCGCCGCACTGCTCGATTGCGGCAATGTCGATCCCACCGTCATCAATGGCGGCATCATCGAACAATACGGTTCGAACGCGCGATTGGGCGATAGCGACTGGATGGTGGTGGAGGCCGACGAGAGCGATGGCAGCTTCCTGCGCCTCGACGGGACGATCGCGGTCGTCACCAATATCGATCCCGAGCATCTCGACTATTATGGCGATTTCGACGGGGTGAAGGCCGCCTTCGTGGAATTCATCCACAATGTCCCCTTCTATGGCGCGGCGATCCTGTGCATCGATCATCCCGAAGTCCAGGCGGTGAGCGGTCTGGTGCGCGATCGCAATGTCGTGACGTACGGCTTCAATCTCCAGGCGGATATCTGCGGCGTCAACGTCCGGCCCGATGCGGGCGGCAATTGTTTCGACGTAATCGTGCGTCGGCGCGGGCAGGAGGATCGCCGGATCGAAGGCGTGCGTCTGCCCATGCCGGGGCGCCACAACGTCCAGAACGCGCTCGCCGCGATTGCAGTCGCGATCGAGATGAAATGCCCGGACGAAGTGATCTGCAACGGCTTCGCCAGCTTCGGCGGCGTGCGGCGGCGGTTTACCAAGACGGGCGAAGTCCCGGTGGGCGATGGCAAGGCCGTGGTCATCGACGATTACGGCCATCATCCGGTCGAAATCCGCGCGGTTTTGGGTGCCGCGCGCGAGGCCACCAAGGGCCGCGTGATCGCGGTCGTCCAGCCGCACCGTTACACTCGCCTGCGCGATCTGATGGACGATTTTCAAAGCGCCTTCAACGAAGCGGACGAGGTGTTCGTGACGCCCGTTTACGAAGCGGGCGAAGAACCGATCGAGGGCGTGAATTCGCAGGCTCTCGTCGATGGACTCAAGTCGCGCGGCCACCGCTCCGCCGCCAGCGTCGGCGATATGGACGAGCTGGTCGCGGTGCTCGGCGCGGAGTTGAAGCCGGACGATCTCATCGTCTGCCTCGGCGCAGGCGACATCACGCGCTGGGCCGCCGAGCTTCCCGAAGCACTGATCGCCGAAAGGGCGCGCGGATGACGCAGCCCGACGATGCCTTGAACTGGGACAGCGGCGAAGCGCCCGATTGCGAGGTCGAGGGCGGCGTCAGCGCACCGATCTCGACCGCGGGCCTGCGCGGGCGGCTGACGCATGACGCGCCGCTGGCCAAGCTGGTGTGGTTCAAATCCGGCGGCCCTGCCGATTGGCTGTTCGAGCCAGCCGATCTGGACGATCTGATCCTGTTCCTCGAGCGGCTCGACGGTGCGCTCCCGATCATGCCGCTGGGGCTCGGCTCGAACCTGATCGTGCGCGATGGCGGCGTGCCGGGCGTGGTGATCAAGCTGGGCAAGCCCTTCGCCGGGATCGAGGTCGACGCGTGCACCTTGACCTGCGGGGCCGGGGCGCATGGCATCCTCGTCGCCAGTGCGGCACGCGATGCGGGCGTGGCGGGCATGGAATTCATGCGCGGCATTCCCGGCACGGTGGGCGGTTTCGTGCGCATGAATGGCGGCGCCTATGGGCGCGAAGTCGCGGATGTGCTCATCGATTGCAACGTAGTCATGCAGGACGGCAATCTGATGCGGCTGACGAAGCGCGAGCTCGATTACAGCTATCGCCATTCGGCGCTGACCGACAATTCGGTGGTGGTTTCGGCCCGCTTCGAAGGAACGCCCGGCGATCCCGAAGCGATCGGCGCGGAGATGGACCGTATCGCCGAAGCGCGCGAAACCTCGCAGCCGCTCCGCACCAAGACAGGCGGATCGACTTTCAAGAACCCGCCGGGCGAGAAGGCTTGGGAACTGGTCGACAAGGCGGGCTGCCGGGGCATGACGGTGGGCGGCGCGCAGGTGAGCGAGAAGCACACCAATTTCCTCATCAACACCGGCGACGCCACCAGCGAGGACATCGAAACCCTCGGCGAGGAGGTCAAGCGCCGGGTCTACAAGAATTCGGGCGTGGAACTGGAATGGGAAATCCGCCGGGTGGGCAGACCGTGACCCTCGATCGCAAACTCCACATCGCCGTCCTTATGGGCGGCTGGGCGAACGAACGCCCCGTCTCGCTGATGTCGGGCGAAGGCGTCGCCAAGGCGCTGGAAGAGCGCGGGCACCGCGTCACCCGGATCGACATGGATCGCCAGGTCGCCGCGCGCATCGCGGAGTCCGCACCCGATGTCGTCTTCAACGCGCTCCACGGCGTGCCGGGCGAGGATGGGACGGTGCAGGGCATGATGGACCTGATGGGTGTGCCCTACACCCATTCGGGCCTCGCCACCTCGGTCATTGCGATCGACAAGCAACTGACCAAGCAGGCGCTGGTGCCGCACGGCGTGCCCATGCCCGGCGGGCGGATCGTTAGGACCGCAGACCTGTTCGAGCGCGATCCCCTGCCGCGCCCCTATGTGCTGAAACCCGTCAACGAAGGCAGCTCGGTGGGCGTCGCCATCGTCACCGAGGATGGCAATTACGGCAACCCGATCGCACGCGATGCGAAAGGCCCGTGGCAGGATTTCGCCGAATTGCTCGCCGAACCCTATATCAAGGGCCGCGAGATGACGTCGGCGGTGGTCGATTTCGAGGACGGGCCGCGTGCGCTCGCGGTGACGGAGCTGAAGCCGAAAAGCGGCTTCTACGATTTCGACGCCAAATACACCGACGGGATGACCGACCATATCTGTCCCGCCGATATTCCCGAGACGATCCGCGATCTCTGTCTCGAAATCGCGCTGAAGGCTCACAAGCTGCTCGGCTGTCGCGGCACCAGCCGCACCGATTTCCGCTGGGACGAGGAACAGGGCGAAGACGGCCTGTTCGTGCTCGAAACCAACACCCAGCCGGGGATGACGCCGCTCAGCCTGGTGCCCGAACAGGCGCGCCATGCGGGCATGGAATATGGCGAGCTGGTCGAGACAATCATCGCCGCGGCTCTGCGCGACTTCGCCGTGAAGGCTCCTGCCGATGGCTAAGGTCAAGCGCACCAGCCCGGGCGTGCGCCGCTCCGCCGCTGCGCGCAATCGGACGCAGAAGACGCGCGCCGCCAAGAAACACACGGTCGGCCTGTTCGACCAGATGCTGGCCCTGCTGCCTTTTACGGACGAGCAATTGCACAAGGCTTTCGTCGCCGCGATCCTGGCGCTGGCGCTTGCCGCTGCGTGGTTCGTCGCCAGCCTGGCCGGTCTGCCCGCGCTCGCCAATGCGCGTTTGGCCGAAGCCGCGTCCGATGCCGGGTTCGAGGTGCGCCGCGTCAAGGTGACGGGCGTCGAGCGAATGAACGAGCTGACGGTTTACGAACGCGCGCTTGCCATGCGCGATCAGCCGATGCCTCTCGTCGATCTCGATGCGCTGCGCGATCGCCTGCTGGAATTGAGCTGGGTCAAGGATGCGCGCGTGTCGCGCCAGCTTCCCGACACGCTGATCGTCGACATCGTCGAACGTGAAGAGCACGCCGTCCTCGCCAAGCCCGACCGGTTGATGCTGGTCGATGCCGAGGGGCACGAACTCGAACCCATCAGCCGCACCAATGCCAAGGGCAAGCTCACCATCGCCGGGCCGGGCGCACAGAAGCAGGTCGGCGAACTGGACCTGCTGCTCGACGCCGCGCCTGCGCTCAAACCCCAGGTCGAACAGGCCGAATGGGTCGGCAATCGCCGCTGGAACCTGACCTTCAAGACCGGCCAGATGCTCGCGCTTCCCGAAGGCGAGGATCAGTCGGCGAGCGCGCTCGTCTCCTTCGCCAAGCTGGACGGGCATTACCGGCTGTTGGGCGGCAAGGTCGTCGCGGTCGATATGCGCGTGCCCGAACAGGCCTATTTCCGCTGCACGGGCGGGCCTTGCAGCATGAACGGCCTCGAACAACGGGCTTCCGCCCCGGGAGCGGACAACTGATGGCTGGCCCCCGCATCACGCGGGCCTATGGCGCAGTCAATATCGGCTCCTTCCGCATCTCGGCCATGATCATGGGCCAGGACGAGAACGGCGCGATGGTGGTACTGGGGTCGAGCCACCGCAAATCCGAAGGCGTCAAGCGCGGCTATGTCACCGAAATGCGCGCCGCCAGCCTCGCCATCCGTCAGGCGCTCGAAAAGGCCGAGGCGAGCGCGGGCACCAGCGTGTCGAGCGTGTGGATCGGCTGTTCGGGCGCAGGCCTGTCGAGCCATATCGCCAGCGTCGAAATCGCGATCGGCGGGCGGCGCATCGAAGAAGACGATATCGAGCACCTGCTCTATGCCGCGCGCGACCACATTCAGCCCGATGGGCGCATGGTCCTCCACGCCCAGCCCGCGCATTATACGCTGGACGGGGCGCACGGCGTCGCCAATCCGGCGGGTCTCCATGCGGAGGCGCTGGGCGTCGATATCCATGTGACGGTGGCCGAAAGCGCGCCGGTCAGGAACCTGATCGAAGCGGTCCAGACCGCGCATCTCGATGTCGAGGCGGTGGTCGCCAGCCCGCTCGCCAGCGCCTATGCCTGCGTCACGCCGGAAGAGCGCGAATTGGGCGTCGCGCTGATCGAGATCGGAGCGCAAGTCACCAATATCTCGGTCCATTCGGCGGGGATGCTGCTGGGGCTGAAGTCCATCCCCCTTGGGTCGAACGACATCACCGATGCGATCGCTTCCAGCTTCGGGATCCGTCGCAGCCAAGCGGAGCGGCTGAAATGCGTATCCGGTTCGGCGATGGCCAGCCCGACCGATCACTCCGAGATGATACCGGTCAATGCGCCGGGCGAAGAGGGCGAAGGCCCGATCGCGCGCGGAGCGGACGAACACAACCGCATCGCGCGCGCCGAGCTGGTCGCGGTCGTCACCGATCGGCTGGCGCACCTGACCGGCGAAATGCACCGTTCGCTCAAGGACATGGGCTTTTCGGGCAGCAGGGGCGGGCAGGTGGTGCTTGCGGGCGGGGGTGCGGAGTTGCATGGCATCGCCGAATTCGTTCAGGCCGCGCTCGGCCGCCCGGTGCGGATCGGCAAGCCGCCGCGCCTGCAGGGCCTGCCCGAAGCGCATGCGACCCCAGGCTTCGCTTCGCTGGTGGGTCTGTGTCTCTATGCGGCGGACGATCCGGTCGATATCCGCTCGGTCGATCCGGGCTATCAGCCGACCCGGCGTTATTCGGGCTTCGGCCTCGTAAACAGAGTGTTGCAGGCGGTTCGGGAGTATTTCTAGGCACCTCGCGGCGGCCGGGCCGTTGAAGGAGCTAGCACTGTGAAAAAAGGCGATTAACCCTTTGCATCGCCGAATCGGAATGTGGCAGACTACAGGCCATGCAAATTAGGGCGAAACGTCTTCGCCGGAGGAATATCGAATGAGCATCAATATCGGCCCCGCTTCGTCGGACGATCTGCGTCCCCGCATCACCGTGATCGGCGTGGGCGGCGCCGGGGGCAATGCGATTGCCAACATGATGGAAGCGCAGATCGAAGGCGTCGATTTCATCGTGGCCAATACCGATGCGCAGGCGCTGAGCAATGCAGCTGCCGAAAAGCGCATCCAGCTCGGCCCCGACATCACCGGCGGCCTTGGTGCAGGCGCGCGGCCCGAAGTCGGCAAGGCGGCGGCTGAAGAGACGGTCGAAGATATCGAGCATGCGCTCGAAGGCGTGAACATGTGCTTCATCGCGGCGGGCATGGGCGGGGGCACCGGCACCGGCGCCGCGCCCGTCATCGCGGAAGCTGCGCGCAAGAAGGGCGTGCTGACCGTGGGCGTCGTGACCAAGCCGTTCCTGTTCGAAGGCACGCGCCGCATGCGCGCCGCCGAGGCGGGCATCGACGAGCTTCAGAAGCACGTCGATACGCTGATCGTGATTCCCAACCAGAACCTGTTCCTGGTCGCCAAGGCGGAAACGACCTTCAAGGAAGCCTTCGAACTGGCTGACGAAGTGCTGCAGCAGGGCGTGCGTTCGATCACCGACCTGATGGTGATGCCGGGCCTCATCAATCTCGACTTTGCCGACGTGCGTTCGGTGATGAGCGAAATGGGCAAGGCGATGATGGGAACCGGCGAGGGCGAAGGTGACAATCGCGCGCTCGAAGCTGCGGAGCGCGCCATCGCCAACCCGCTGCTCGACGGGGTCAGCATGGCGGGCGCCAAGGGCGTGATCATTTCGATCATCGGCGGCGAGGACATGAAGCTTCTCGAAGTCGACGAAGCCGCGAACCACATTCGCGAGCTGGTGGACGAAGATGCGAACATCATCTGGGGTTCGGCCTTCAATCCCGATCTCGACGGCAAGATCCGCGTTTCCGTGGTCGCCACCGGTATCGAGCATGACGGGCAGGCAATGCCGAGCCAGTCGCGCGGCTTCGCCATGTCCGAATCGCGCGCGCCCAAGCGCCCCGCGCTCGACCTGCCGCGCCAGAGAGAGGAGGACGAGGAGCCCTTCGAATTGAGCGAAGGTCTCTCCGCCGAAGCCGAGAGCGATGCAATGTCCGGCGGCTTCGCGACTGCGCCCGCTCCCTCGCCAGCGGTCCCCTCGCCGGCTCCTACGCCGTCCAGTGCGCAGGCCGATGACGCTCCGATGGAACTGACTTCGGCGAATTACGCCGATGACGGTCGGGCGGGATCGCGCGGCACCGCAGCAACCTATTCGGATTTCGACGAAGACGAGGGCGAGGATGTGGACGACATCGTCGATCCGCTGGCGGGCCTGCGTAACGAGCATACCGAGCGCTTCGACCGTTCGGAAAGCGCCTCGCTCGCGTCCCCGACGGACAGCCGTTCGCTTGAAACCGATATGGAAGACGAAGGCTGGGGCCGGGACAGCGGACGCCGTCCGACGCTCGATCTGTCGGAAGGCACGGAAAGCGGCCGGAAGGGAGCGCAGGACGAGCTTCAGCTTGGCAACGACCAGATGGCCGCCGACTCGCGCAGCCCCCTCCAGTCCAAGCCCGCACGCGGCAGCGGCGAAAGCACCGCCGATGGCGACAAGGGCAAGGGCGCGGCACGTCCGGCTGGCGGATCGGGCGGTAGCGGATCGGGCAGCACGCTGTTCGAGCGGATGGCCAACCTTTCGCGCGGCAGCGCACCGCGACCTGCCGACGACCGCGACGATGACGACGACGATACGGGCGGCGCGCTTAACATTCCGCGCTTCCTGGGCCGCCAGAACAACCAATAGTTCGGTCCGTTCGGGCAACGATCGGCTCCGGTTCAGGCGCTAGCCAGACCGGGGCCGCCATCGTCGCGATCGCAACGACACGAAAGCGCGGGCATCGGACACCCGCCGAAAACGGAGCGCGGGTTTGCGAATACTGAATCGACTGTCACTTCTGAGCGCCTCGGTCATCGGCCTGGCCGCCGCGGGTGTCGCCCTGCCTCAATCCGTATCCGCGCAGGCCGTGGTGCAGCCCCTTCCGCCTCGCGAGGCCGCCGATCTCAACGATGCGCTGCGCCGTCTTGCCCGTTCGCCGCGCGATCTGGGTGCGCTGCTCGATGCGGGCGAGGCTTCGGTGCAAGTGGGCGATATCGACGCCGCGATCGGTTTCTTCGCCCGTGCACAGGATATCGCGCCCGACAACGGCCGCGCGATGCTCGGCTTGGCGCGATGCTTCACCTTGCAGCGCCAGCCGATCGAAGCCTTGCGGCTTTATGCTGAGGCTGAGAATGCGGGCATCCCGGAAGCGGCGATGGCCGCCGATCGCGGCCTCGCCTTCGACCTTGTTGGTGACAATGCGAGCGCGCAGGCGCTTTATCGCGCGGCTTTGGCACAGGGCAACGATCCCGAAACCCGCCGCCGCCTGGCGCTCAGCCTGGCGATGACCGGAAACCGGCAGGAATTCGAAGCCACGCTGCTCCCCCTGCTGGAGAGTGAGGACCGCTCGGCATTCCGGGCGCGGGCCTTCGGCCTCGCGATTCTGGGCGATGCGGACGATGCTGTGGGGATCGCCGAAGCGCTGATGCCGACGGATCTGGCGCTGCGGATGGCGCCCTATCTGCGCTATATGCCGCGCCTGACCCGTGCACAGCAGGCGGCAGCCGCCAATCTCGGCGCCTTCCCGCGGGCGAACGAGATCGGGCGCGACGATGCCGCCATAGCAAGCTACGCTCCTGCCAATCCGCGCGTCGCACGCGGCGCCGGCGCGGC
>NZ_LWFF01000287.1 GCF_001635685.1 Erythrobacter sp. HI0063 | reverse complement strand
GGTGCGGTGCCGGACGAAAGCGAGTTCGATCGCATTGTGAGCGACCTGCGTGACACAGAAGGCGTGGCCGACGTCCATCACGTCCATGTCTGGAGCATCAGTGAGCATTATCGCGCGCTTGAGGCGCATATCGTTCCTGCCGAATCTTCGCTGCAGGCTTTCGAGGATGTGAAGGCGCGGGCTCGCGGTATGCTCGAGACGCAGCACG
>NZ_LWFF01000286.1 GCF_001635685.1 Erythrobacter sp. HI0063 | reverse complement strand
CGTAATCTGGGTCGCCGGGATAGCGCTGGTGATCGACGTGGTTACGGCGGTGATGGTTTACGCCAGCTCGAAGAACTCCCTCAACATGAAAGCCGCCTTTCTGCACAATGTGTCCGATGCGCTGGCTTCGGTCGGTGTGATCGTGGCTGGCGTACTCATTCTGCGATACGAACTTTATATTGCCGATCTGATCATCACTGTGGTCATTGCTGCCTATGTGATCTGGCAGGGCGTCACTTTGTTGCCTCGCACGGTGCGGCTCTTG
>NZ_LWFF01000285.1 GCF_001635685.1 Erythrobacter sp. HI0063 | reverse complement strand
TTGCCGGTGGAACCGCCTATTCGCACACCTGGGACTGGGAGGGCTTCCGCCGCATCGCAGACGAAGTCGGCGCCTATCTGATGGTCGATATGAGCCACATTTCCGGCCTGGTCGCCGGCGGTGCCCACCCCTCGCCCATGCCGCATGCCCATGTCGTGACGAGCACCACGCATAAGAGCCTGCGCGGTCCGCGTTCGGGCGTGATCCTGT
>NZ_LWFF01000284.1 GCF_001635685.1 Erythrobacter sp. HI0063 | reverse complement strand
GCCGTAGTGTCGCCTTCCAGAGCCTTATCGATGGCTGTCCGCGTCAACTTCTCATGCTCCCCCTCTAGCAGCGCCTCTACCGCCAGAGTCGTAGCGTGCCGGGCGCCTACGGGCCTGCCAGCGGGGTTGCCGGACTGGCCGGGCTTGAACGTGCCATCCTGTTTCCGGCCTATTGTTGCAGGTTTCTTCGCCATGCTCAGTCCAATATGAAACCAGGCGGAGGGGGAGGAATGCCAGCATTCGGATTAGTGAGACCAGCCGAACGCGCACCGCCGAGGACCGGGGCGCCGTAGTAGCCCGGAAATTCCGCGTGGATGTGATCGCCTTCGTTGAGCACCTTCGCGTCTGGATAGGCTTCGCGCACCCGCGCCCCGAGCCAAGACATCGACTTGCCGGGCGGTGGGGCTAGATCGAGCGCCCCGCCGT
>NZ_LWFF01000283.1 GCF_001635685.1 Erythrobacter sp. HI0063 | reverse complement strand
TGCTTGGCGTGATCCTGACAGCCTCCCCGATGTTTCCATGATCGGCGCAGTCATCAATGGCCTTCGCCAGCTCGACGGCAACGCCCCGTCCCGCACGTTCGAGCCGGAAAGCTGGCTTAGGAATTACGAGCGCCTTGGCGGCGGCTGGACGAATATCGAAGGCGAGGTTTCATTGCTCGCCCCGGTGCCAACACCCGATGGATTGCAGGCGATGCTCTGGGAGCTCGATACGCGCGGCGGACGTGAACAGGTCAAGGCGGCGATCCGAACCCTGCCTGACGGCGCACTGACCGTTCCCGCATCCGTTCGTTGGCAGTCGCTTTGCCGGGCCTACGACGAAGCCGCCGAGGCGATGAAGGCGCACGAAGCGATCAAGAACCCACACCGATACGACAGCCCCGAATGCGAGGCGCATGAAGCCACAACCGAACGGCTGGCGACTGCGGAGGGTGAAGCGTTCGATGCGATGATGTTGCACCCGGCCCCTGACGCGGCGGCGCTGGCGTTCAAGCTCGCAGCGCAATCCTCGTTTACCAAAGGGCAGCACTGGCCCACGGCTGACAAGATCGCGGCGCGCCTTGCTGCCGACGCGGCCACCCTTCTGCCGAAGGAAGCCTGATCGTGGGCGTGCAATTCACCGGGAGGGCTTCGGCCCTCCCCTCCACCGCGCTCTTGGAAAGCGCTGTCCGCAGACTGTCACGTGACGCGCTCGCAGATCTTTGTGAGCAGTTAATAGACCGCCTGGACGCAATGGACCCCGACCCTGACCTTGAGCCCAATGGCGACGAACTGGACGGCACTGGAGCAGAGGACGATTATCAGACAGGCTGCGAAGTCGCTGGCCCGTTCCCCGGCTGTCCAATTTCAGATCCCGGAGAGGATGGAGACAGCGACTATTGCGAGGCAAGTGACGATCGCGGGAGCAGCGGCCCGAACGCCTTGTTTCGTGGCTTCGTTGCTCACAAGCAAATCGAGTTCGAGGACGATTGCGAACGCTGGCACCAGCCCGCGCATTGGAACGCCTAACCACTATCCCGCCTCTATTTTAATGGCCCGTCGCCTCGTATGAAGCAACGGGCCATTCGTTTTTCTTCAGTCAGTTGAGCGTAATGCTCATGTCTTCAGTTGGCAAAATCTGCGGACCTACTCTGCTTCTTCTGAACCTTCTGCCTCTTTCATTGAATTGGCTTCGGCCTCAGCTTGCGCATTTAAATCGTCCATTTCCTCTGCTTCACGCTCGCTCGTTATCCTTACGGCGGTCGCACCGGCTTGCATTGCTTCGCCTACGCTATCGAAGAAGAAGCGGGGCGCATGACGATCTACGCAAAATAACTCGCCGTCTGCATCCCGATACCAAAGATTACGACCATCCTCGTGTTCGAGAGTATATCCAAACAGGTTGATGGTTGCGAGTTTGTCGCACGGGATTCGAGCCCAAGGCATTACGCAACCGCGAGAGCGAGCTTTGACAAAGGCCTTGAGGTTTCAAATTTGATATGCGGGGGAGGCACATCTTCCCTATGAGGGCTGAAATGTAAATCGTGCAGGTCGTGATAGACCCGAGCGTAAGATTTCAACGCATCGATCGTGCGAGCAGCGACCTCCTTCTGGCTATAGCCATCGAAGCAGAAGCGCGGCTCGCTCGAGGAGCAGGCGGTGTAAACCCCGTCCTCATTCACTGAGATTTGAACGTCGAGATTCGCCAGCTTGTCAGTGAACGCGGCGAGGCGGGTGCCATAGTCAGTCATGACTAAATTCCTACAAATTGTGATACAGTTACAGCGTGTTATGCGAAGGGCATGCGAGTGTGCATGCCGGGCATCTGCACAACCTGATCTCGCGAATTTTCACACATCAACGCCTCCATTCACGTTGCAACACGGTGACACAACGAGCTTCGTATATATCGGAACTGTTACCGTCAATTAAAGGTCCATCAATCGCGCATTCAAAATGACAAGCGGGCATCACACTGTGAATGCGTTCAACGAAGCAGATGAACGGATGTTCAAGCCTCGCAGCAACCTGTTTGCATCTCCCAAATCAATGGCAGGCCATAGCCACAGGCCGGGTTCCGCGTGATAGCGACACCGAAGCGCGTCATATGGGCTATCGGGCCGTCGAACTCTAGCGATCGGCTCCGGCGAAGGACCTGTGCCAGACCGCCGCCAGGCGCATAATCGACACGGACGCCGAACAGACCTTCTGCGCCCCAACCGTTGCGCACCGCGTAGCTCCCATGGATCTCGTATAGCCACCACGCATCATCACACAGGTCTGCCCATTCGGCAGAGGACAGACAGGCAGGCGGCTTGAGCGCATCCAGTGCCGACAGCCGCTTGTGCCACGTCCGCAGAACGCGAGCCGGATCGAGGACCGCGACACCGGGGACGTTAGGGACGATAGGGACGTTTGGTGCTTCACAGGGGCTTTTGTCCCTAATGTCCCTATTGTCCCCTTCCCTCAGTATCCGTTCGGCCCTCTCTCTCCAGCTCATTGCCCGGTCTCCAGCACCGCAGGATTGACGTTGTAGTCGAGGCTGGCGCGACCGGGTGTGCCGCCATCACGAACCGGAGCGGGCAGCAACCACCCGGCATCAACGAGGAACTCGGCAGCGGCCCGCATGTCATCGGCCTTCCGCAGTGCCGCCAACCGGGACTTATGGGGCGACCGCTTCAGGTCCCGCAGGTTGATCCGCCGCATCCCGAGCTTGCGGATATACCGCGCCAGAAGGGCACCGTGCCGCTCGACAGTCGGAAGGGCAGCGTCACCATAGACCCGCTCTGCCATCGGCTTCGCGTAATCGTCCACAAAGGTGACCGCCGCTGCGATTGAGCGGGCCGACACCGAGCGAGGTTCGGGCACGTCGGTAAAGGCCCATGCGATCAACTCGCCCACCAGCGCCAGCCGCAGAACGGCACCGTCCATCTTGCCCACGAAGCTCTTGTAGAGCGCGGACGAATCCTGATCGATCGACGCATTGTCCGCCTGCCATTCCTCAAACAGATCGGCGGCGTCAGCTTCGAGCGGGAGGATTGCAGCGATGTCCTTGCCTTCCTGATCGCGTGCCCACTCAAGACTGTCGAGCTTGACGTAGGCAGCGTGCAGGCGGTCGAGATTGGCAGCTTCGCGCGGACGCCGAAGGCTAGGCATCTTCTCCGGCCACGCCCACAAGAACCGGCCAACAAGGCCGTCATCTGGCGAAGACAGCAGAGCGTCGGCCATCTTGGCCGGCTGGATACCGCCGAGGACCGACACACCGTTGAAGGGGATCGAGATCGGCCCCTTCGCCGATCCCTTTCGATCAATGACGAATGGCCTCCCACCATAGGCCTCAATCCAGAACTGACGACCACCGGGCGAGTATCGGTCGAAGGACATCAGCCAGCCCGCCAATTCGTCGCGGAATGAAAGGATGCCCTGAGGATTACCCTCTAAGATTGAGCCGAGCGCTTCAGGTGTGCTGTCCATCACCAGCGTGCGACGACGTTGAGGTTCGTCCGGTTCATCTGCATCGGTCGGCATTGCAGGGCGGTCGCTGCCATCCTTCACAGCCTTAGCTATACTGTCCTGCCAGTGCTTACGGGCTTGCTTACTCCACTCGCTGCGTTCCTGATAATCGCGCAACGCGTCGCGATGATCGTCGGCCTTAGCCTGCTCCAGCAGTCTGAGTGGCCCGGTAACCTGATCGAGTGCGGGGGACTTGCGCGCACTGGGATCGCCGACGGCGCCACACCATAGAATGCACGGCTCCGCCCATGCCGCCGTCTGGTAAGGACGCACCCGGCGCTTCCCGCCTATGAGGCTTGCGCATGCGGTCAGAAGCCCCATCCCCGGATAGTCCGGCGCGGTGCAAACCCCGTCCGCAATGGTTTGGAGAAGGGGCCATGCTGGTCCGAACAGATCGGCTGGCATCGCCACCGGATCGCGCCGTCCTTCGTTCAGAACCGACATGTCGGGGATGCCCCAGGCGGAAACCGTCTGCGCGTTATCAAACGCGGCCTTCATCGTCGCTGCCGTCATGCGCGCGACTCCTTCAATTCGTCGTTGAAATCTTTATACGGGGCGCTGGGAAAGAACGTCGTAACGCCGTGCCCCCGTTCGCTGAAAGCGGTTGCCGCCTGAGCGGCGTTCGCCCGACCCGCTTCGTCGTTGTCGCCGCCAATAGCTACGTCCCGCACGAAGTCAGGAAAGCGCATCGAGGGGAGCATTGTCGCGCCACATGAGACCCACACCGAGAGACGCAGCGCCTCCATGATGGCAAGTCCATCCTCGAGCCCTTCCGTGACCACCAGCTTGCGAGAGACCGGGGCCAGACGTATCCCGCCGCATCGGACACGACCGAGGGACAGCTTCGGTTTCGGCACATCGGCCTTTCCCCGCCCATCATCGGCGAGGTAGGTCCGCTGGATACCGCACAGCTTATTTTCGGGACTGGTGACGGCAGCGACGAGGCAGGGATATTCCCGCCCCCTCTTGCCGTATCGCAGCCGGGCGAAGCGAATGGTTTCGGGGATCTGTATCGAGATGCCCCGCCACCGAAGATAGGTTTCCACCGGCGTGCCCATCGTCGGAAGTGCTGCACGCCAGATGTCGCGAGCTTCCTCCACCCGATCCGATGCGCCGTTAGCTGACGGGAGCGGGGCAATCTGCGTCGTGACGACTTCGCCTTGGCCAAGCATCACCGCCGCGTCGCGTAGCCCCACACCATGAAGCATCGACACGAAATCGAACACATCGCCTTCGGCCCCGCACCCGAAGCACATGAAGCGGCGTCCATTTCCATAGATCGTGAAGGAGGGGGTTTTCTCGCTGTGGAACGGGCAACAGGCTTTCCACTCTCCGCCCGCACGCTTCAGCTTCACGACACCACCAGCGACCGAAGGCAATGGATTAGCTGCGCGGATTTCCTCCAAATTCATCAGAGCTGTCATGCGCAAGCCTCCATCGCTCGGAGGAAAGCAGCATGACAGTCCCAGAACCGGCGGATTTCATCAGGAGTGACCATCAAGCCGCCAGCGACAGCTTCGAGCGCCTTTAGATTATCCGACGATTGAAAAGGCATCTCGGCCAAGATGATGCGGGCTGCGTCCCGCTCTTCCGGAAGCATGGTTCGAGGTGCACGATAATAGATCGCGAACAGGCAACCGGGCGTTTTTCCGCTAAACATCATGCCGCGATCCTTTCGTCATGTTCGATCGAAAGGCGCGTCAGGAGGCATTGCTGCAATTCGCTCAGGCGATCGGTTTGCGTGGCCACCACCTGAAGGAATCTGGCGTCGGCATTGTTGATGCCGTCTCGCCCCCGCAGGATTTGGAGAGCCGTATGTTGATGGATCGAAACGAACTGCGGCCCAGAGGGCGGGAGAGGCACGAACCAGCGCCCATCCCATGGCTCCAGTGCGGCGGCGAAATCCTTATCGCAGCAGATCATGCGAAACCTGCCCTGGCCAGTTCGGCCCTTAGTGCCTGTGCCGCATCGGCCTTCTTTATGAATTGCGAACCGAATAGACCGGCGCGGCGGCGAGCGATTTCAAACCGTCCCGCTTCGATCGCCAAGCACTTGGCGAAACGCCGTGCTTCGTGTAATTCAGAACCTTCAAGACCAAGCCCCTCGACAAGGCTTTCGAAAGCGGGATCGCTGACCGTCAATGTTCCGGTCATGCGGTCCCGCCGCTTTTCAGGGGTGTGCATCCCCGTTCTGACAGCGACCATAAATCACGCCGCCTCCGACGAATAATCGGGGAGGGACGCGAGATAGCGGGAGAGCTCGTCGCGCAGGATGATCGTCCGGCGTCCGCGCTTCTTCGCAGTTAGGATGCCGTCGCGAAGGGCCTCATAGATTTCCGAGCGCGACCCGGCTCCAGCTTCTACAGCCTCGTCGATATGATAGGCCAACTTGTCGGTAGGAAGATGCATTTGAATGCTCCGTCGTTGTTAACGGACACTCAAATACATATGCGGCTGTCGCGATTGTAATGATCTAGGATTGCTCAAAGTTCTCCGAAAATTGCGACAGCGATATTGGCGGAAAATTGAGCTTTCTATTTTCTGGATTTGCAAACCCTGTTTCGCGCAGATAAGCATCCCCATCATTCCGTAGGGCGCTCCACGCTTCTTCGACTGTTTCGAATCGAAAGTCGCCTGCGCCCTTAGAGGCAGCGCGCTCGATCCGACGTTTTGCATCTGCGCCGAGCTTAGCAATCGCCTGTGATGGCCAAGATTCTAAAGCTGCACGAGTAGCCCCATAAGCCTCTTTCACCACGTCGTAGCATTCGTCCTTCGTATCTGCGCTCTGACTTAGAAAGGCGACCCACTCGGATGCCCGAAGCCAATGTTCCGCTTGTCTGAAGGCGTTGTTGGCTTTTCCTGATTTTCCGCACTTAGCAAAGAGGCGGGGACTATCACCTTGGCTCAGGTAAAATAGCTCTCTTTCGGCTGCGTGCAGAGAATGATTTTCGCCCCGCCGATCAACGGTTTCGAACAAGCAGGCAGCCAAAGCAATACGCTCCCTCAGAGCGGCAATGTGTTCGGACCGAGGACTTTCTCCGTCTGGTTTTGTGATAGCCGACCGGATTATCTCGCTCCCGCCGATCTCACTTATCGCGCGGGCTAGATTTTGTAGGAAAGACCGCGCCTCACGCGTTTTCTGTTCAGGGTCATCAGTCGCATACCATGCATTTCTATCTTCTAGCGCAAAGCGAAGAAAATCCGTTGATAAGGGCGTGATGGCCTGCCGCCACAATTTCCAATCTTCGTCGTTATCCATTGCCCACTCCGCAGGCGCTCCGCTTAAGTCGGGAGGGGCAGCGCGGGCGGAGTTCCGCGCCAGGGAGCTACCCTTGCCCCTCCCTGCGATCATCGAGACGATCGCATTCGAATTATCATAGCGCCAAGCTCGCCAGCGCCTTCTCCGCGTCGTCGCGGACCAAGTGTCCGTAATGTCGCTCGATCATCACTACGCTTGTTCCAGCGAGCTGTGCGACGGTCAGAACAGGCAAGCCAGCCCTTACCAGATCCGTCACCACGGAATGGCGCAGAGTATATGCGGCGACCCCGCTAGGCAGATTCGCCTTTGCGACAGCCTGCTTGATGGGGTGCTTCCATGTGTTTCGGTCCCAAGCCTTCCCGTCCGATCGCGCGAAGATCGGGGCGGCTGGAAGCTTATTCTTTGAATGCTCTTGAATGAAATCAGAGATTGATGGGGGAACGCTGATTTGCCGGGGATGCCCGTTTTTGTCCTTACCGATGGTGAGCGATCGGGTGCGCTTGTCGAAGTCGCCCACAACGAGGTTTGCCATCACGCCGGGCCGTAGTGGAAGCAGGCACAATGCTCGAACGAACGGCTCCGCTTCGCTTTCGCAGGCGTATAGCAATCGCTTGCGCTCATCGCGATCGAGGTAAAGCGTGCGCCGTCGATCCGCGCCACGAATGGGCCGCAGTGCTTCTTGCCACGCGGCATCCGTGTTTGGCGCGCCGGGTGACAGCACCTGTGACAGCGCGGCGCGTAATGGCACCATGTCTCTATTCACGGTCGAGGCGGCGCGGGCCTTAGTGCGCGTCTCGCCTGCCTTATTCCGGCTAATGAGCGCAGGGGTCTCTTCCAGCCTCTTCCGCCACGCGCGAAGATGATGGCGGCGAAGCTTGTCGAGCTTCACGCTGGCGATGGCATCGGAATAGACCGTCCGTTTCAGTATGCCCTCAGCAGCGTGTGGCTTGTCCTTCGCATAAGACCGGCAGGCATCAGCGACAGTCTCCAACTTCTCCACCAGAAGACCGCCGCTCTGCACGGTATCGGCGAATCGCTCCGCATCCTTGCGGGCCTGTGAGAAGATTTCATGCCCCACGAATGAGCCATAATCCCCCAGAGCCTTGCGGCTATATTTGCACGTGTCGGGATCGTAGGCGCGCGCAAACCAAGTTCCTCGGCCTCCACGCTTCGAGGGACGGAAGCCCACATAACAGCCATGCCGCAGCCGCTGCCAGTGCGGTTCATCGCCCTTGCGGCTCTTCAGGCCATCGCGTTCGCCGATCTTGCTGAGGTCCGCCACTTTCGCACTCCATGAAACTTCCATGAAATACGACGACGGACGTGAAAATTCAATAACGCACGGTTTCTAGGGGCGGAAAAGTCCATGAATGTACGCAGTCGTCCCGATGCCCGCCCTTGGTAAGGGTGAGGCCGGGAGTTCAATCCTCCCCAGCAGCACCATTCTCGCCGGACAAGAGGGCCGGTTGCTTTTCGGTCTGAGGAGAACGGACCTGTCGATCGCCAGGCTGAATTCGGTTTGGTAAGGTCGCCTGTTTTGCTAAACGGCTGCGATGATAAAAATTGCGCATTTTCCGGTATTGATCGCTTTAAGTATCGTCGGCGCCTGCTCGTCGAGCGAAGCTCCGGAAGAGAAAACGGAAACCTCGCAGCAGCGCACGTTTACAGAAGAGGATAAGCGCATCGCGCGTCTGCTGACGGTTGGCAGTGACGAGATCGACGAGTCCGCGTCTCCGCAATACCGTGCGACCCTTTGCAGCCTGGCCCTCCAAGCGATCGAGGGACGGATGCGTGGGGCCCTGTCCGACGAACAGCTCAAAGCCTTCGCGCAAGCGCAATCCTTGTACGATCAACGCGCGAGAGCTGGCGCATCGGCGGAAGATGCACAGCTTACGCGCGACGAAGTCGAAACGGCGTATCCCGACGAAAGCGACCGTGCGCGCTTTGCCATCGGCTGCCTGCAAGATTTAGCTTAGTCAGTAGAGGCCAGGGACGTGCTGCCCTGGCCAGCAAGTTCATTGGGGACGGCGACCGACCGCAGTGCGCGTTCTTGTCTGTGCGCGTTCGAACGGCGCCGTCGCGTTCGCCGTCGCGTCGTAATTGCGATCAACGCGGTTGCGCAGACGGTTCTGGACGCGATTCTCGATCCGGTTGTCGAGTCTGCCGAGCGGCTCGACGTTCGGCGCGACATCGTCTCGTGTCTGGCGCTGACCGATTTCTCCATTACCCGCATCGGCGGTGCGCGCCGTTTCGCCGAGCCCTTCTCCCTGACTTTTCGCTTCTGACTGGCGCGCACCGGGGTCGATTGGGAATGACTGCGCCAGGCAGGGTGTGGACAGAACGGCGAAAGACATCAGGGCGATCGTGGGCGCGAAAAGTTTCATGACAGGGGAATCAGCCTTGCTTTCTCGATCTGGCCGCTGACACCCATGATGTCGTCGGTCGATCGCGCTACCAACGTAAGGGTCTGGGATACGCATCCTGCGGGAACGTCGAATCGACCGGTAAAGCGGCCTGAATCTTGATCCGAATTAGGAAGCACAATGCGACCGAGTTCGCGTCCGTCCTGACAGGTCAGAGACCAATAAGGTCGTGATCGTTCAGGCTGATCGATCCCGCGGCTTTGCCCTTCGAGACGATACGGACCGGGGGGAAGCAACTGCGCCTGGCTGACAAGTGCGCCCCCGACACTCGGCGGAACCGAAAAATCGAGGATTCCACGATTTCCTTGTTGCAAGATCGCCGCGGAAAGACGCATGTCGGTTCCCGTCTGCCAGTCGAAGACCGACTTAACCGCTGTATTGAGCGCAAAATTCGGGTCGCGCGATAGATCGCGGCGAGCTCCGGACCGAAAGGTCCGGTAATAGGCCCATGCTTCGCTACGCTTATTCTGTCCGAAAAGCGCGTTGACCAGATTGGCTTGTGCATCTTCGGACGCCTCAAGACCAATGGCGCGGCCCTCCCGAAATAAGGCTATCGCGCCTTCAGGCTCAATGCCGGTCTTCGCGATATAGCCGAGAAAACTATCCTTCCACACGGGATCGGAATCTAGGACGGGGAGCAGAGCAGCACGGATACGCGGTTCGGCCAGCGCAGCGGTCAGGGAAGGAAAGAGCAGGCCGAGCGCATCGTTGGATGTGCGCAGCGCGATATCGTAATTGCGCAAAGCGCCGGCGATATCTCCGCGAGCTATTGATTCTTCGATCGCCCACAGGCGGGGCCGCAATTCGCGCCGCGATATGGCGGTGGAATATGAGAAGATCCGGTCTGCTTGTGCCGTATCTCCGCGCAATTGGGCCTGGAAGCCAAGGACGGTCAGTGCATCGGCGGCCGTAGGCTCAGCGAGCAAAGCCTCTCGAGCCAGATTCGCGGGGGCGGAGTTCGCTTCCTTGACGGGTCTGCGAGTGAAGGAAGTCTGAGCATAATCGGCCAGAATGACGCCGTTGTCAGGCGCCATGAGATGGGCTTGCGCAGGATCGGCCTTGACAACGACATGGGCCAAACTGCTCGCGGTACCGATGTAACTCAGCACCGCAAGGCCGAGCGCCAGCCCGCCACGCGCAATCCATTCGCGGCTCGACCGCTTTGCCGAGCCGCCATCGCGGCTGCGCTTCCCAGAACTTTTGCTACCCCTTAGCGCCATCAGGCAGCCTTCGTGTCCGTATCTCGTCCGTAGCCGTAGCCGTATTCGTAGCCATAGCCGTAATGAGCCTTGCGGGCTTCGAATTTGGTGAGCACGGCGCCGAACACACGGGTATGTGCCGCCTGAAGTCTTCCGAGAGCTGTCTTGACCTGTGTGGAACGGATGCCGTGCGACTCCACGGCATAGATCACGCCTTCGACATGTCCCGCGATCAGCGGAGCATCGGCGAGTCCCATGACGGGCGGAGAATCGACGATGACGTGATCATACTTTTCGTGCAGCCGATCGATCAGGCCCCGCATCCGGTCGCCGGTAAGCAATTCCGCAGCATTCGGAGGGATAGGCCCTGCGCTCATCGCGTCGATACCCAAATCGTCCATACGGAAGATCGAACCCGTGAAGTCTTCATCGCCTGCAAGGAAATTGCTCACTCCACGATCGTGACTGACATTGCCGAGATGATGCACCGAAGGCGAACGCATATCGCCATCCAGCAGGATCACCCGTTTGCCCGAACGTGCAAGCATGGTGGCCAGAGCAAGCGAAGTCGTCGACTTGCCTTCCGCCGGCCTTGTCGAAGTCACGGAGAAGGAGCGCGGAACGCCATGCTCGGTAGTGAAGGCCAGATTGGTCTGCACCGCTATGTAGGCATCGACCATTTCCGATTTGCGATCGAGCAGAGCATCGCGAGGTGTTTCCTCCTCATCCACTTTCGGCACCGTGCCCAGAAGAGGCAGGCCGAGGCGGCGCTGTACTTCCGACGGATCAGCGATCGCTTCGTCGAGCTGTTCGAGCGCGAGGGCGAGCGCGGCACCGATGCCGATGCCAGCGAGAAGCGAAACGAGCAGATTGATAAGCAGGCGGGGGCTCGAAGGGCGCTCCGGAACGTTGGCGGTATCGACGATTGCGATATTGTTGACGCCGACGCCTGCCGCGACGCCAAGCTCTTGGAAACGTTGCAGCAATCCATCGTAGAGTGCGCGGTTCGTATCGACCTCTTGCTGGTAGATATTGTATTGGATCGAACGACGGCGGACGTCGAGATATTCATCGGTGAGCGCGTTGACACGTTGTCGAAGCGCCTGCTCACGCGCTTCTGCCTGCTGGTATTCGGCTCTGACTGAACCTGAAACGCGCGATTCTTCACGAGCGATCGCCTGATCGAGAGCTTCGATCTGAGATTGAATGGCCCGCGCCTGTGGGTAGCCTGGCTCGAAGCGTATCATCAGATCCTGATATTCGGCGTTCAGTTCGGCGCGCCGTTGACGCAAATTGTTGATCGCATTGTTGCTCAGCGCTTCGGCCGAGCTTCCGCCGCCGCCTGCGCGCCGGAACCGCGCCTCCGCCGCGATACGATCGGCCGTGGCTTCATTCAGAGCGGCATTGAGGGATGCGAGATTGTCGACCACGATGGGGCGTTCTTGCGTATTCGTACCATCGTTGCCGCCTTCCGATGGAAGATTCACGATTTCCTGATCGGAAGCGTAAGCGACCAATTGTCGCTGCGATTCGTCCAACCGCTCCTTGTATTCAGTTAATTGGCGCTGCAGCGCATCGCGACCGTAGGATGTTGCCTGAACCTTGCGCTCCAGATTGGTCGTGATGAAATTTTCGGCCCACGAATTGGCGACTTCCGCGGAGAAAGCCGGGTCGGGGCTGGTCATGCTGATATCGACGAGGCGCGAGAGCCGGGTCGGGTTTATAGTCACATTGGTCAGCAGAATATCCGCTGCCTCGCGCTGACGTTCGGCCCTGCCTTCAGCGGAATATCGCTCGTTCGTAATTTCGAATGCGGGATCGCCGGAACCGTCGAAACCGAACATTTCGAAAAATTCCGGGTCGTCCACCAAGTTCAATTCGCTCGCCACGCGCTCGGCAAGAGAGCGTGCGCGCAGCAGGCCGTACTGGGTCTGGTAGAATTCCTGATCGGAAGCGGTCGCTTCGCGCTCGACACCCTCGATATTGGTAACGCGATCGGCTTCGCGGGAAATTTCAACCGTCGAGGTCGCGGTGTATTGTGGGGTCATCAGCAAGGTGACGATCAGACCAAGCAACACGCAGACAGCGATCGCGCCCAGGATCACCCAGCGCCAGCGCCGAGCGATCCGAAGATATTGCTCGAGTATCGACGGCCCAGTCTGCTCGGTGGGATTGGTATATCCCGGGGCCGAACCTTCAGGCGCGTTCCGAAACGGATCGGAATGGGAAGAAAGACTATTCATAAATCCGATCGAACTATTGCAATAATGCTATGACGGGAGAAGCGAGCAACGGCGCCACGCTAACGAAATCGCGGAACAGCCTGCGTTGAGGGCTGTCACCTACCACGACCAAATCATTCGCATAGAGTGCGGGATCTTCGTAAAGCCCGCGTCTGATAGCGCCGATATTGTAGAGCCCGGCAATCCGCTGCCCACCGACCGTGCGCAGAATAACCACATCGTCCTGATCGGCGAATTCGGTTAGGCCGCGAGCGGAGGCGACTGCGCGCAGCAAGGTCATCTGATTGGTGACCGGGTACAGACCTGGTTCGACGACCTGACCGTCGACGGTGACGACTTGGCTGACCGAACTCACAATATTCACCGTCACGTTCGGGTTGCGCACGTACCGGCCGGACAATTGGCTTTCGACGTCCCTGGCGAGTTCGGCCGGCGTCTTGCCGCCGGCATCAATCGTGCCGATGAGAGGCATTGCGATACGCCCACCAGCATCGACCTGCATTTCCCGGCTCAGCTCGGGAACTCCGAAGACATTCACCGTTATCGTATCCAATGGGCCTACCAGTGCGATCCGGTCCTCCGCCGCCAAATCGCCCCGATCGGGCGCTGGCAAAGCAGATTGACCATCGATCACCGTCAATCCCGGTGCCGACTGAATAGGCGGTGTCCCTGCGCAAGCTGTTAGCAGGCAGGCCGCCGCAGCCAAGCCAGTCAAATTTCGCATATAAATAGTCACGTCCGTTAGGAGGATATGGCGCGCTCGCTATAGATCGCACGTTCGGGAAGGTAAAGTTAAGGCCGTGGGCGATCTGCCGGATACGCATCCGATGATGAACCTGAGCCTAAGTGCAGCCATGCCGCCGCGATTACGAGCAGCGCCATTATCATTGGGGTCCGCGCCGGATAATCTGGAACGCTTGCGAGCATGATGAGCACCACGGCGAAAGCGCCCGGCAGCGCCAATCCTGCATTCTGCACTTTCCGTCGCCAAATCCGGACTGCGGATATGCCTACCCAGATAATGATGGCCGCAAGCAGCACCGCTGAAAGAACTCCGCCGTCCAGAACGACTTCGAGCCAGTCGTTATGCGCATGGTTGAAATATCGCGGTTGCAACAATGCATCGACCTCCCCGATCCTGTAGGCTGGATCGAACGCACCAAACCCCGATCCGGCCGGGAAATAGCGCATAAGGGTCTCGATAACGGAAGGCAGGGCTTGTGCGCGCAGATCTTCCCCAGCGTTCGAAACGAAGACGCGATCGATCGATACGGCCCGGCCCAAGCTAAAGGATAGGGCTGCGGCACCGACGAGGAGGACGATCGCCAAACCCACCGTCGCACCCGCGGCCCATCGCGGCAAAGCTTGCAATTGGCGCTTCACCTCGTCGCGGTTGAAGAAAAGGCCTGCCACAATGGCTAAAGCAGTCAGCAAGACGCCCGCGCGAGAGCCTGTCGCCAGCGCCACAAGTAGAAAGAAAGGTAGGAGGGTAAAGGCGATGATCGCAGTCCACCGTGTAGCCCCTACGCCTCGGAAGCCCCAGAGCGGCGCAAGCAAGCATCCGATCGCCACGAAGAGGGCGAAATGATTGCGGTTAGCGAAGTTTCCGGAAACCGCAGCGTCCTGATAATTGATCAGCGGATTATCGAAATTCGCGCCCGAGAACTGTAGCAGCGCCAGCAGGCTGCCCGCGAAGATCAAACCCAGCAGAATAGACGCAATCCGCCGGTGTTGGTCTCGCGTCAATTGCGCGCAGAGAACCAGGACGAGCGCGGGCACTACCAGCGATCCCAGCGCGTTCGCGGTTGCGCTGGGTGAAATCGACAGTGGTCGCCATGGTTGCGGCTGGTCGCTGACTTCGGCGGCACCTTTCAGCAATTCGCGGCCCGGCAGCGCGGTCCACACCTCGGGCGGTAGCGGCACAAGCTGCAGGAAGACGAGCAGGATCGCCAGCCCGAGAAAGATCGCGATCGGCTTGACCCGACGCCAATCGAAACGGGCCGAGAATAGAACGAAGACGATGAGGAAAATCCAGGCAAAGAACCGCACCACGGCCTGGCCTGAAACATCGGCCCGCGACGCACCGCCTGCGATCCAGAGAATCACCAGAAAGGCGCTGAGAAGCCAGAAGGACAGGCGAGCGCTGAAATCGGCCGAAGAGGTGGTGCTGCGGGGCATGCGCGCCGTCTAACGAATAAATTTCGAGCGGCAAAGCGGTGTCTTCCAATCGTTCCCGCCTGTTGGAACCGATTTCGTCTCAATCGCTCTTCAAGTGCGGAACCGGTCATCCGGACTGTCTCAAGCCTTCTCGACTTCGCCCCTCGTGAGCGGCATGGGCAGGGTGAGGGAGAGCATCATGGACTTTCGGCTTACCGAGCAGCAGCGCGAGCTTCAGGATGCGGCGCGCGCCTTTGCCGTTAAAGAATTGCCGGATCTGGCGCGCGAGATGGAGGCCAAGGACTTTCCCGTCCCCGATGCCATGGTGCGGCGCTATGGGGAGATGGGGTTTCTCGGCGTCAATCTTCCCGAGCAATATGGCGGGCTGGGGCTCGGCCATCTCGAAGCGCTTCTGGTGCTCGAACAGTTCGCCATGATCTCGAATGCAGTGGCGTTCCCGGTATTCGAAGCGCTGGTGGGGCCGGTGCGCACGGTCGATCGGTTCGGGTCCGGAGCGCTCAAAGAACGGATTATTCCTCAAGTCGTGAGGGGCGAAGCGACGGTGGCCGTGTCGATGTCCGAACCCGATGCGGGCACCGCGCTGACCGATCTTTCGACCCGTGCGCGCGAGGACGGCGACCATTACATCCTCGACGGAAGCAAGCGCTGGACCAGCGGCGCGGGGCACGCGCGCTATTATGTCGTCTATTGCCGCCTGTCCGACGCACCGGGAGCGAAGGGCGTGGGCGCGCTGCTGGTCGACAAGGACATGCCGGGCGTCGGTTTCGGCAAGCGCGAGGAATTGATGGGCTTTCGCGGCATCGAAACGCGCGACATCGCCTTCGACGCGGTGCGCGTGCCGCAAGACAATCTGATCGTCGGCGCGGGCGGGTTCGGGAAGCTGATGAGCGCCTTCGGCCTCGAACGCTGCGGCAACGCGACCCAGTCGCTTGGCCTCGCGGCAGGTGCGCTGGAGCAGGCGACCGCCTACGTTCAGGAGCGCACGGCGTTCGGCAAGCCGATCGTCGATTTCCAGGCGGTCCAGCTGCGTCTCGCGGATATGGCGATGCGGGTCGAGGCGGCGCGCCTTCTTATCTATCGCGCCGCTGCCAATGCCGAATATCAGGAAAACGGCCTTCCCAGCGTCTACGAAAGCAGCGTCGCCAAATGTTTCGCCAACGAGATCGCGCGCTCGGTGACTGCCGACGGGATGCAGGTGATGGGCGGCTATGGCTATCACAAGGAATACGGGATGGAGCAGCGCGTGCGCGACGGATTCGCCTGGGGGATAGCGGGCGGGACCACCGACGTGCAGAAGACCAATATCGCCGCTTCGCTGGTCGGTCGGCGTTTCGACCAGAGGCGCTGAGACGCGTGTTGCCTGCGCCGGGTGTATTAGATAGATAGGACGCAATGACCACGCCCCCCGAGTTGACGCCTGCCGACCTCACTCCGCTCGACCCCGCCTATCGCACCGTGCTGCGCATCGTCGCCAGCATCTGGTCCGCGGTCTTCTTGGTCGGGGCGCTGGTGGCGGAATTTGCCGTTCCCGGCTGGAACGGCGTGTTCGTCATTCCGGTTTTGATCTTCGCCGCGCTGCTGATCCTGCGGGTGCCGCAGCGGCGCTGGTCGGCGCGGGGCTATGCGCTGGGCGAGGAGCGGTTGCGCGTGGTGCGCGGGCTGTTGTTCCATTCGGACACGGTGGTGCCGTTCGGGCGGGTGCAGCATATTGACGTCGATCAGGGCCCGCTTGAGCGAGCCTACGATATCGCGACGCTGACCGTGCACACGGCGGGCAGCCACAATGCGTCGGTCCAGCTGCCGGGCCTCAATAACGAAGACGCGCTGGCGATGCGCGAAACGATCCGCGCCGCGATCCGGCGCGACACGCAGTGAACGAGGCTGTTTTGTCCGCCGACGGCGAGGCCCGCCGGACCGATCCGCTCAGTTTCGCGGTGAGCGGTGTGACGCTGCTGGGCCAGCTGGTGATCCCGCTCGGCTTCCTGGCCTTTTCGATCTTTCGCGATGGCGAACTGGATGCGCTCGCTTACTTTCTGCCCATCGTGCTGGCAGTGATCGCGTTCAATTTCGCGCTCGCCTACGCGCAATGGTTGCGGTTTACCTACACGGTGAACCACGCGGATATCCGCGTCGAAAGCGGGCTCCTGTCGCGCACCGCACGCGCGGTTCCCTACGAGCGCATTCAGGATGTCAGCCTCGAACAGAAGCCGATCCCGCGCCTGCTCGGCCTGACGGAAGTGCGGTTCGAAACCGGGGCGGGCGGCAAGGACGAAATCACGCTGCGCTATCTTTCCGAAGCGGAGGGAGAACGTCTGCGAGAATTGGTGCGCAACCAGAAGGCGGGCGGCGCGCCCATCGCGGCGAGCGAAGGGGAGGACGAAGCGCCGGTCCTGTTCGCCATGGGGCCGAAGCGAGTGCTGACC
>NZ_LWFF01000282.1 GCF_001635685.1 Erythrobacter sp. HI0063 | reverse complement strand
ACAAGATCGCGTGCTAAGTTACCGCATTGCAGCAGAGCCGCTAAGGCCCTGCAAATGCGCGGTTTTCTGGTGTGCCTGAATCGCAACACTGAAAGATTTTTACAAATGTCGCGGCGAGAAGTCGCTCCCACATGCTGCAATGCAGCAAGTCAGGCCAGATTGATCTCGCGCAGGCGCTGCATCAGAAAATCGTGGCTGGAGATCGGTTCGGGGCCGGTTTCGCCGCTCTTGGCATCGACACAGGAGTGCAGCGTCTCGATCACGTAATCCGGCCGAAAATGCAGGA
>NZ_LWFF01000281.1 GCF_001635685.1 Erythrobacter sp. HI0063 | reverse complement strand
CCGCCTTCGGCCACCACCAGCATGTTTTCCGCCCGCGCGGCGGCGACGACCTGCTGGCGCTGTTCGCGGCGCGGCTGGTTGTAGTTCTTGACCGAGATTCCGCCCTGCGCCTTGATCCGGCGCACATGGGCCAGCGCGTCCTCGTATCCGTCGATGCGGGCATAGACGCTGGGCGCCTTGGCCCCGTAAATGATCTCGCCGGTCGAGAAGATGCGCGGGGCAAGCAGC
>NZ_LWFF01000280.1 GCF_001635685.1 Erythrobacter sp. HI0063 | reverse complement strand
CGCTCGAATGTGCGAACCGCGCGATGGAGGAGATCGCTGCGGCGTATCGGATCGAGCGGGCAGGGCCAGGTTCGAATATCCTCTCCCGGTCGCGAAAGGCACCGGACGAGGCGCAATGCCTGTGGCTGGCCTTCCTCTGGTCGCGTTTTTCACGGCACGAGCGAACCTCGCTGAGCACGGCGTGGGAAGCGTGGCGCGCCATCGAACGGGCGCGGCCCGTCGGGTTCTGATCACTGGAAGGGGAGCGGGTTGGCGGGGCCAACCTGAAGAGGGAAAATACAATGCTGAAACTGACGTTCATCGA
>NZ_LWFF01000279.1 GCF_001635685.1 Erythrobacter sp. HI0063 | reverse complement strand
TTGGAAGGCGCGGTGTTGGAGGCTGGCGAAAAGTCCATCGAGCCGATTTGCGTGCGCGACGATTTCATTTTGGACCGACCGCGCGGAATCGATGGCGTCCACAAAACGCCGCTGATCATCCAATGCAGGAAGCAAAATCTGCATCTCTTTCATTTGAGTAGCAGTGAGCTGCGGGACCGCCGAGCCGCTGTTTGCCCCCTTCAATT
>NZ_LWFF01000278.1 GCF_001635685.1 Erythrobacter sp. HI0063 | reverse complement strand
CGAACGCCGTCGCCGAGGCGGGCGGGCAGGCCGTGGCCCTGATCGGCGGGCCCAGCACCACGCTGTCGCTGGTGACCGGGCTCGATGCGAAAGTCAGCGACCGGATCACGACACGCTTTTCCTATTCGCTCGATTACGACAGCGATCCTCCCCCTAACGCCGTCAGCACCGACACGCTGACGCGCTTCACTCTGGTCTATGGTTTTTGATCCCGCCGCGATGACCGCTCCCCGTTTCGACTTCACCATCGCCGCCACCGACGGCGCGGCACGCACCGGCGTCATCCGGATGCGGCGCGGCGACATTCGCACGCCTGCCTTTATGCCGGTGGGCACCGCAGCCACCGTGAAGGCGATGAAGCCGGAAACGGTGCGCCGGACGGGGGCCGACATCATCCTCGGCAACACCTATCACCTGATGTTGCGCCCTGGGGCGGAGCGGGTTGCGCGGCTTGGCGGGCTGCACAAATTCATGAACTGGCATCGCCCGATCCTGACCGATAGCGGCGGCTATCAGGTGATGAGCCTGTCGGACCTGCGCAAGCTCACCGAAGAGGGCGTCGAATTTCGCAGCCATATCGACGGGTCGAAGCATATGCTGACGCCCGAACGCTCGATGGAAATCCAGCGGCTGCTCGGCAGCGATATCGTCATGGCCTTCGACGAATGTCCGCGCGCCGATCAGCCGCGCGACGTGATTGCGAAGAGCATGGAGATGAGCATGCGCTGGGCGAGGCGCAGCCGCGAAGGCTTCGATGCGGGCGGCGAACATGCCGAAAAGGCCGCTTTGTTCGGCATCCAGCAGGGCGCGCTGGACGAGGAATTGCGGCGCCGATCAGCCGACGCGCTGACCGATATCGGCTTCGACGGCTATGCCATCGGCGGTCTGGCCGTTGGCGAGGGGCAGGAGGCGATGTTCGCCACCCTCGATTTCGCCCCCGGCCAATTGCCGCAGGACCGGCCGCGCTATCTGATGGGCGTTGGCAAGCCCGACGATCTGGTGGGCGCGGTGGAGCGCGGAGTCGATATGTTCGACTGCGTGCTGCCGAGCCGGTCGGGCCGCAACGGGCAGGCGTTTACCTGGGACGGCCCGCTCAATCTCCGCAATGCTCGCTTCGCCGAGGATCAGGAACCGCTCGATGCACGGTGCGCCTGCGACGTGTGCGGCACTTACAGCCGGGCCTATCTCCACCATCTGGTGAAAGCGGGCGAAATTCTGGGTGCCATGCTGATGACCGAGCACAACATCGCCTTCTACCAGCAATTGATGCAGACCATGCGCGATGCGATCGGAGAAGGGCGCTTCGCGGCCTTCGCAGCGGATTTTTGCCGGGACTATCTCAAATAATCGGGTCCGTCGGAGCGACGCCCCGGGTGAATGCCGAAAGCGTCAGGCCGCTTGCGAGACTGAGTCCGTGGCCGCTTCACGCGGTAGCCAGATATCGCGTCCCCGGTCGCTGAGCACGGCGCTGCCGCGCCTGCGCTCCTTCGCCTTGTAAAGCGACTGATCGGCCATATGAGTCGCGCGTTCGCGATCGATCATGGTATCGCGAAGTCGGACCGCACCGATCGTCCCACTGACCATGAAGGTGGAATCGCCGCTCGGTGACAGGCGCAACTGATCGAGCAGACGCTGAATGACCGGTTCGAGGTCGGCAACGAGAGCGGGATCGGTGATGAGCAGCACGAATTCGTCACCACCCAGCCGCGCGGCGAAGCTGTCATTGAGCCACGGCGCGCTCAGCACCTGGGCGGTCTTGACCAGCAATTCGTCGCCGACGGCGTGGCCGAAACGATCGTTCGCTTCCTTGAAACGATCGAGATCGATCAGAAGCAACGCGACGTCGCTTCCCGATGCGAGCGGCGCATAGGTTTTGGCATCGAAGCTTTCATTGAATCGGCGTCGGCTCGCAAGTCCGGTCAACTCGTCGGTGTTGGCCTTATGGATCAACGCCTGTTCGAGGCGATAGCGTTCCGTGACATCCTGAAACACTCCGATCAGCGCGACGGTCCTGCCCTGATCGAGCTCCACCTCGCCCATGGCACGAACGCGGCGCTGACGCCCGCGCGCGGTAATGAAATCGACCTCGAGATCGTAGGGGCGGCCCGTCGCGATCGCTTGATCCACCGCTGCCGACAGGATCGCCCGGTCCGAAGGAGGGTAGAAGCTGAGTGCATCCTCCAGCATCTCCTCCTGCCCCTTGGGCACCTCGTGGATGGCATAGACCTGGTCCGACCATTCCACGCGATTGTCCGCAAGGCACAGGCGCCAGGTTCCGAAGCCCGCAATCTTTTCACCTTGCCGCAGCTGCCGGTGCGAACGCTGCTGTTCGGCCAATAACTCGGTCAGGCGCTCCGCCGATCGTTCCGCGAGTGCTGCGTCAATTGCCGCCTGGACCAGCGATTGCGCCGCCAGGCCGAGCTGTTCGAGGGTTTGACGCTCCTGAGCGGAAAAGCTTCGCGGCACGAAATCGACCATGCACAACGCGCCGATCGGTACCAGATCACTATCTGGGCCGATCCTGACCCAGATCGGGCGACCGGCGTAAAACCGCATTCCGCCATCCGTCACCAATGGATTGGCGGAAAAGCGTGCGTCCTTCGTCAGATCCTCGACCACCAGAAGATCTGTTCCATCGAAGGCGTGGCGGCATATCGATTGCTCGACGGGCATTTCGCAGATGGAAGGGTCGGTAACCGCCTTGAACCATTGGCGATCGCATTCCACCACACTGATCGCGCCGATCGGGCAGCCGAACATGGTTGCCGTGGCGCTGGCGAGGCCGTCGAACTGGGCCTGCCGTGTCTCGCCGAGAAGTTCGGCAACGGCCTGAGCGTGAGATGCGCAAAACGCGGTCGGGTCGGAAACGGTCATGGCGCCGCTATATCCTCTGCAGGGTTGAACTTGGCCTGAAAGCTTTGCCGTAAAACTACGTAGTTCGAGTAGCGCTCCGGGCGGCTGCTTGAGAGGGAAACCGGAAACGGAAAAGGGCGGCCCCGAAGGACCGCCCTTTCGATGTTGCGATAAGGCTGGAAGCGATCAGCGCGAGTAGAACTCGACGACCAGATTCGGTTCCATCGTGACCGGGTAGGGCACTTCGTCGAGCTTGGGCACGCGAGTGAAGGTCACCTTGTCGTTGCCGTCTGGCGCGACATAGTCGGGGATTTCACGCTCGGGCAGGCTCTGCGCTTCGATCACCAGCGCCATGTCCTTGGCCTTGCTGCCGAGGCTGACGACATCGCCGACCTTCACGCGGGCCGAGGCGATGTTGGTCTTCTTGCCGTTCAGATAGATGTGGCCGTGCGAAACGATCTGGCGTGCGGCGAAGATCGTCGGCGCGAACTTGGCGCGATAGACCACCATGTCGAGGCGCTGTTCGAGCAGGCCGATCAGGTTCTGGCCGGTATCGCCCTTGATACGCGCGGCTTCCTGGTAGGTGCGCTTGAACTGCTTCTCGGTCACGTCGCCGTAATAGCCCTTGAGCTTCTGCTTGGCGCGCAGCTGGAGGCCGAAGTCCGACATCTTGCTCTTGCGGCGCTGACCGTGCTGGCCGGGGCCGTAGGAGCGCTTGTTGACCGGGGAATTGGGACGACCCCAGATGTTTTCACCCATCCGGCGGTCGAGTTTGTACTTGGCGCTCTTGCGCTTCGACATAAGTCGTATCCTTCGATTTGCTGTCGCCACCCCATTGGTGGCGCTTGAACCCGGTTTCGCACCGCATGGGCTGTTCCCATGCGCGGCCACCGCTTCACCGGGGTGCGGAGCCAATTCGCGAAGCGCGGCCCTTAGCAAATATCGCGGATGGGTCAAGCGGGGCGTTCCGCACTCGACAATCCGGGCGCGCGCGGGCAGGGCGCTGGACCATGGAAACCGATTATATCCTGCCCGACGATTGCACCTCCATGCTCGAGGTACGCCGCGGCGTCGATGCGACCGATCGCGAATTGATGGCGCTTCTCGACCGCCGGTTCGGATACATGCGCGCCGCCGCGCGGATCAAGACCGACCGGAGCGTGGTGCGTGACGAGGCCCGCAAGGCCGAGGTCGTCGCGAACGCCACTAAGGACGCCGACAATCGCGGATTGCCTGCGGATAAAATCGAACAGATCTGGGACCTTCTGGTCGAAGCTTCGATCGCCTACGAACTGGCCGAGTGGGACCGCATCAGGGCTTAGCGTCGGGTTTCGATCCACGCTGCAGGCTCGACAGGACGCCGCGCAGCGTGCGCACTTCAAGATGGTTCCAGCCTGGCTTCGTCAGCACGCCGCGCAGCGTCCGGCGTGTGGCGTCGGTGCGGGATTCGGGCAGGAAATAGCCCTTCGGCTCCAGCATCTCCTCCAGATGCGCGACCAGACCGTCCAGCTCTTCCTGCGGCGCGGGTGGCAAAAGGTCTTCCCGCGTCGGTTGGACCAGCGCCTCATGCTTGGACCATTCGTAAGCGCACAGGATTACGGCCTGAGCGAGGTTCAGCGATCCGAATTCGGGATTGATCGGCACGGTCAGGATTGCGCGGGCGAGCGCAACATCCTCGGTCTCTAGGCCTGAACGCTCCGGTCCGAACAGGATCGCGCTGCGCCCTTGCGCCTGCGCCATCGCGCTCGCCGCTTCCTCGGGCGTCACGACAGGCTTGGTCACCCCGCGCTTTCGCACGGTGGTGGCATAGACATGTGCGCAATCGGCCACGGCTTCGGCAGCGGTCTCGAACACGCGCGCCTGTTCCAGCACCGCGCTCGCCCCAGCCGCTGCAGGACCGGCGGACGGATTGGGCCATCCGTCGCGCGGAGATACGAGGCGCATTTCGACGAGGCCGAAATTCAGCATCGCCCGCGCCGCCTTGCCGATGTTTTCGCCCAATTGGGGACGGACGAGAACGATGACGGGTTTGTCAGCCATTCTATTCGGCCCGGCGTCCATCGGCCGCTTCCTGCACTGTGCTGGCGAATTCCTCGAAGTCGCGCGCCTCGCTGAAATCGCGATAGACGCTCGCGAAGCGGATATACGCCACGCTGTCCAATTGGCGCAGACCGTTCATCACCATTTCGCCGATGCGTTTCGACGGAATTTCCGCCTCGCCCGCAGTTTCCACCTGGCGCTGGATTCCGGACACGAGCTGGTCGATCCGTTCTTGTTCGACGCTCCGCTTGCGGCAGGCGAGGGCGATCGACTGTTCCAGCTTGCCGCGATCGAAGGGCTGGCGGCGGGCTTCTTTGCCTTCGCCGCCCGATTTCACCACCGTCACTTCGCGCAATTGCACGCGTTCGAACGTGGTGAAACGCGCGCCGCAACTAGCGCATTGCCGCCGCCGCCGAATAGCGGAATTGTCTTCCGTCGGGCGGCTGTCTTTGACCTGGCTATCTTCGTTGGCGCAAAATGGGCAGCGCATTCAGAGGTTTACTTTTTGATCCTGTTGTAGAATGCGAAGCCGGCTCCGACCACGGCACCCACCGGGAGCGATATGACCGGCAGCAGCGCACCGGCCAGAGCGCCGATCGCGGCACCGGCCAGAACAGGCTTGGTCGATGGGTGGTCCATTCCGCCCTTGGCCATGCCGGAGACTTCCGACTTGGCGTCTTCGACCCAATCGTTGCGGCGCGGATCACGATTATCCATGTTCGTACTCCTCAGCGGCCCGGATAGACCGGGAAACGATCGCACAGCTCGCTCACGCGATCGCGCACGCTCTGTTCCACGGCGGCATCGCCCTCGGCGCCGTTCTTCGACAGACCATCGACCACTTCGGCGATCAGTTTGCCGATCGTGCGGAATTCTTCCGTGCCGAAGCCACGGGTCGTGCCCGCAGGCGTGCCGAGGCGCACGCCGCTGGTCACGAAGGGGCTGCGCGTATCGTAGGGAATGCCGTTCTTGTTGCAGGTCAGCCACGCGCGATCGAGGCCCTTTTCGGCATCCTTGCCGGTCACGTCCTTCGCGGTAAGATCGACCAGCATCGAATGATTGTCCGTACCGCCGGAGACCACGCGAAGTCCGTTCTCTTCGAGGCTTGCGGCAAGGGCGCGGGCATTGTCCACCACGGCGCTGGCATAGTCCTTGAAATCGGGTCGCAACGCCTCTGCAAAGGCCACGGCCTTGGCCGCCACGATATGCATCAGCGGGCCGCCCTGCATGCCGGGGAACACCGCCATGTTGATCGGCTTGGACAGTTCGGGATCGTTCCACAGGATCACGCCCGAACGCGGACCGCGCAGGCTCTTATGCGTGGTGCTCGTCACGACATGGGCATGCGGCATGGGCGAGGGGTGGGCACCGCCGGCGACCAGGCCGGAAATGTGGCTCATATCGACCATCAGATAGGCGCCGACTTCGTCTGCGATGCGGCGGAAGCCCTCCCAGTCCCAGGTGCGCGAATAGGCGGTTCCACCGGCAATGATCAGCTTGGGCTTGTGCGCCTTGGCCGTAGCCATGACCGCGTCCATGTCGATCAGTTCGTCTTCCTGGCGCACGCCGTAGCTGACCGGGTTGAACCACTTGCCGCTCATATTGACGGGCGATCCGTGCGTCAGGTGACCGCCCGAATTGAGGTCGAGCCCCATGAAGGTGTCGCCGGGCTGGAGCAGGCCGAGGAACACCGCCTGATTCATCTGGCTGCCGCTGTTGGGCTGCACGTTGGCGAATTCGCATCCGAAGAGCTTTTTCGCCCGCTCGATCGCCAGCGTTTCGACCACGTCCGCGTAATCGCAGCCGCCGTAATAGCGCTTGCCCGGATAGCCTTCCGCGTATTTGTTGGTGAAGACGCTACCCGCGGCTTCCAGAACGGCGGAGGACGCGATGTTCTCGCTCGCGATCAGCTCGATCTTGTCCTGCTGGCGCTTCAGCTCGTTGCGGATCGCGCCATAAATTTCGGGATCGGCTTCCGACAGGCTGTCATGCCAAAACCGGTCGGTCGGGCTACGGTCTTGCGAGGCTGGCGCGTGCGTGGGGGCGGGCTGGGTGGCCAAGTCAGATCTCCGGATTGGACAGTTTGTCGACGCGGCGCTGGTGCCGGTCGCCGAGAAAATCGGTCGAAAGAAAGGCTTCGAGGCAGGCCTTCGCCATGTCGGGCCCGGTCAGCCGCGCGCCCATGGCGATGACGTTCGCATCATTGTGCGAGCGTGCAAGTTCGGCGCTCAGCGGTTCCGAGACCAGCGCGCTGCGGCAGGCCGGATTGCGATTGATCGCGATCGAGATCCCTATGCCGCTGCCGCACAGCGCCACGCCGCGCTCGGCCGTTCCATCGGCGATGACACCGGCGAGCTTGTAACCGTAATCGGGATAATCGACGCTGTCGGTCGTGTCCGGACCGAGGTCGGCGACTTCATGGCCCTGTTCGATCAACCAGTCGCGCAATTGGGACTTGAGATCGATGGCGGCATGGTCGGAGGCAATGGCGATACGCATGGCTGCAGCGCATAGAGGCGATGCGGCGATGTTTCCACCTTCTTCGCGTTCAATTTCCGCATTCGAGCGTTTCGCGGATGTCGGCAAGGCGATAGGGTTTCGCAATGGTCGGGCATTGGGCGAACTGGCCCGGATGCTCGGCATTCCCGTAACCGGTCGCGAAGACGAAGGAGATGCCCAATTCGCTCAGGCGGGCGGCCACCGGATAGCTTTTCGCGCCGTGCAGATTGACATCGAGCACCGCGCAGTCGGGCGGAGCTTTTTCGATCGCTTCCAGCGCGTCGGTGACGGTGCCGACGAGCACGACTTCGGCACCTAGGTCGAGCATCATGTCTTCCAGACCCATCGCAATAATGGGTTCGTCCTCCAGAAGCAGAACCGTCTTCCCGATCCAGCTCACAAGACCGCCTCGATCCTGCATTCGAAGCCGTCGGACGAATATTCGAGTTGGGCGCTGCCCTGGCCGACGCCGAAACCGCGCTGGATCAGGCGCGATCCGAAACCACGTGTGACCGGTTTTTCAACCTTCGGCCCATTGCGTTCCTTCCACAGGAAGCTCACTTTCGTGCCATCATGCGTGACGGCAGCATCCCATTCGATGGAGATACGGCCCTCTTCAGTCGACAATGATCCGTATTTGATTGCATTGGTGGCCAATTCATGGACGACCATCGCCAGGGCGACCGCAGGCTGCGGCATGATCGCCAGCTTCGGACCCGAAATGCTGACCCTGGGATCGTCGTCGGCAATCGTCGCGTCGAGAGTGCGGCGTACGACCGATCCGAGATCGGCCGTTTCCCAATGGCGTTCCGTCAACAGATTATGTGCGCTTGCCAAAGCGGCAAGACGCGCTCCGAACACTTCCAGCGAGGAATCGCATTCGACGCTGCGAAAGGATTGCTGCGCGAGGCCCTGGACGACAGCGAGGGTGTTTTTCACCCGATGGTTGAGCTCATTGACAAGCAGCCTTTGATGATCCTCGGCCTGCACCTCTTCGGTGGCGTCGTGCCCCTGGATAAAGATTCCTTGGACGGCGCCACTCTCGTTGAAGATCGGCTGAAAGATGAATTCGAGAAACATCTGCTCCAGCTCACCATCGGGCGAGGTTTGCATCATCACCTCTTCACGGTCGCCGAAATAGGGCTCTCCCGTCGCGAAGACCCGGTCGAGCGTATCGACGAAGCCCTGCGCGATGATCTCCGGCAAGGCTTCCCCAACCGTCTTACCGATCAGATCCCGCCCGCCCACAAGCTTGCGATAGGCGGCGTTCGCCATGACGAACCGATGCTCGCGCGTTCCCAGCACGGCGACGAAGCCGGGTGCCTGCTCCAGCAGGGCGCGCAACTGCGTCAATTCCTTGTTCGCATCGGCGTAGCGTTCTTCCACCGCCTGAGCCCGCTTGAGCACGCCCATCGCCTCGCGCATGCGCCGCAACTGCTCCACTTCGGTGATGTCGACCGTATGCTGGAGGATCAGGTCGACCTTGCCGTTCTCGTCCAAAATCGGGGTATGCGTGGCGCTCCAGAAATGGGTATCGAAGCTGCCGTGCTGGTCGGGAATATCGTAGCGGATATGCGCGATTTCGTCGATTTCGCCGGTTTCGCGCACGCGGTCCAATGAAGCACGCAATTGCCGGTAACTTTCCCCTTCGCTCGGAAACGCTTCGAACAGGTTCTTACCGGATATTTCCTCCAGATCGCGCATCGTGACCTTGAGGTATTCCTTGTTCGCCCAGACGATCGAGAGGTCACGGTCGAGAAGCACGTATGGATTGGGGGACGCGTCCAGAAGGCGTCCGAAATCTGGAGTCACGCGGCGTGTTCCCTCTCAGTGCCTTGCATCGCAAGAGGGCGGAGCGGCAAAATTCGCCGCGCATCCCTCTCACTCACAAAGACTGGCCGAAGAGGCGGTTCCAGCAAAATTATTAAATTTGTTAATGCTCAGCCATTCTGCGAGCGGCTTGGCGGCTCGCCACAACGTGCGCAGTCCTGAATTATGAATGCGGTGCAGTTCTGAAAGCGCCCGCTTGAAAATGGTGAGCAGATCATGCGCGCGGGCGCGAGTTCGGCTCCGTCGGTAAGATATTCGATTTCGATGGTCTCGGTTTCGAGCCCTCGCCGCTCGAGACATTTCTCGACC
This sequence comes from Erythrobacter sp. HI0063, assembly GCF_001635685.1. Taxonomy (GTDB): domain Bacteria; phylum Pseudomonadota; class Alphaproteobacteria; order Sphingomonadales; family Sphingomonadaceae; genus Qipengyuania. Next base: position 48,009 of record NZ_LWFF01000278.1, on the reverse strand, counting down.
TTCTCGCGAGATCCGGGTGAAAGGACGCGATAGATCGAAGCGTCGTTCAGTAATCGACGTTTCACTCCGAGCAGGACTGCAAGACCGAGACTCGCCCGCAGGATGGTGCCGTTTGAATCGACGATGCCCGAACCCACGCCCCCGAGTTCCTTCGATGCCTGATCCCTTGCGAGCTCCTGCATGATGTTTTCGGTCGCGCGAGTCTGTTCGGTGACGTCATCCGCGAAGATCGCCACGCCGCCTGGCCACGGGCGGATCACATAGCGGAAGAACCGCCCTTCGCGGTGCGATGAAGGAAGTTCAAACCGTTTTTCCTGACCGCTTTCCAAGACCTGCTGGGCGCATATCAGAATAAAGCTGTCATTGGCCGTCTTCGCGATATTGCCGAACTGATGCCCGATGACGTCGCCGCTAGAGTAACCGAAATAATCGAGAAAAGGCTTGTTCGCGCGTCGAACCCGCAGCGTATTGTCCATGATCATGATGAAGGTGCTGACAGTGTCCAGTACCAGCCGTAATTTCTCGTCGATGTCATGGACTTCGACGTTGGAAAGAGACGACATTCGATCGAAATCCGACTGCGGGACCATCACGAATTCGTTTCGCTTGTGCGAAGTGATCTGGACCGGGCCATGTTCGAGCATTGCGCGGACACGAGGCATATCGCGCACCACGTCCGTCAGAGTGGCCGTGCTCGGAGCTGAATTGGCGGAAGCGGTGTCTTCGTCGGAAAAGGACTCTTGAGGCATGGTCAATTCTGCGCTTCTGTTCCGGCATCGCTGGTCAGTTATGCGCGACCATACGCGAATCTAATTGGAAAAAAAGAGGATTTCTATGAAGCTGGCGTGGTCTTTTCCGACCAGAGAATGACGTAAATTGCGAATTTCACGAATCTTCCAAGTAATGCCAGGATTTTGAACTGGATAGTACAAATGAAGTTGTCGTAAATCTCAACTTTGACGTTAAAAAAGTCATGATCCACTGCTCATATTCGGATGCCGCTGTGAGCGTTTTTGAATTGACAAGTTTTTTTCCGGCAATCGATATCAAGCAGCGCGGTCAGGAAAGTGGCAGCATGCCGCGCAGCTTCGATGAAAGTCGAGAAATAACATAATCACGCGTCGCTGCAGCGCACCATAATACGAACCGGTTACATTTGCGTCCGTGCCGCCTTTCTATCCGCGAACCCACATCGATTTCTGCATGGCCGCGATTGTGGCAAAGCGCAGGCCTAGGGGCGGATCGCGACGCTTACAGTCGCTGTTCGATCTGGCGAGTCGGGGAGAAGGGCCAACGGGATCAAATGGCGAGCTGCGCCTGCCCGACGACGCATAGGTGTAAAAAAGGCCGGAGATCGCTCGATCTCCGGCCTTTTTTGTTCGCCTACTGGTCGAGGAAGCTTCGCATCTTGCGGCTGCGGCTCGGATGCTTGAGCTTGCGCAAGGCCTTGGCCTCGATCTGACGGATGCGTTCGCGCGTGACCGAGAACTGCTGGCCGACTTCTTCCAGCGTATGATCGGTATTCATCCCGATCCCGAAGCGCATGCGCAGCACACGCTCTTCACGCGGCGTAAGCGAGGCGAGGACGCGGGTGACAGTTTCCTTGAGGTTTGCCTGGATCGCGGCATCGACGGGAATGATCGCGTTCTTGTCCTCGATGAAGTCGCCCAGATGCGAATCCTCCTCGTCCCCGATCGGGGTTTCGAGAGAGATCGGCTCCTTGGCGATCTTCATCACCTTGCGCACTTTTTCGAGCGGCATGGAGAGGCGTGCGGCCATCTCTTCCGGTGTCGGTTCGCGGCCTTCCTCGTGGAGGAACTGGCGACTGGTCCGCACCAGCTTGTTGATCGTCTCGATCATGTGGACCGGGATGCGGATCGTGCGCGCCTGATCGGCAATCGAGCGCGTGATCGCCTGCCGGATCCACCAGGTGGCGTAGGTGCTGAACTTGTAGCCGCGACGGTATTCGAACTTATCGACCGCCTTCATCAGGCCGATATTCCCTTCCTGGATCAGGTCGAGGAATTGCAGGCCGCGATTGGTGTATTTCTTGGCGATGGAAATCACGAGGCGCAGATTGGCCTCGACCATTTCCTTCTTGGCGATGCGCGCCTCGCGCTCGCCCTTCTGGACCATGTTCACGATCCGGCGGAATTCGGGCAGCGCCATGCCGGTCTGGCTGGCGATGTCGGAAATCTCGGTGCGGATGCGATCGATCGCGGACTCTTCCTTCTCGGCGAAGGCGGCCCATTTCTTGTCCTTCTTCGCGCGGTCGGTCAGCCAGGTATCGTCCAGCTCGTTGCCGATATAGGCGTCAAGGAAGTCGATCCGCTTGACCTTGTGGCGTTCCGCCAGGCGCAGCATCTGGCCGCCCAGAGCGGTCAGGCGACGGTTGAAGGCGTAGAGATTGTCGACCAGAAATTCGATCTTGGTCGCGTGGAACTGCACGCTTTCGACTTCGGCGGTGAGCTGTTCGCTCAGCGCTTCGTATTTCTTCTCTTTCGCCGCCGGGAAGGCATCGCCACGGCCGAACACGTCCATGCGCTCGCCCTGCAGCTTCTCGAACTTACGGAACAGGTCGGCGATTCGGGCGAAACGCTCGATGGCGTCGGGCTTGAGCGCGGCCTCCATCTGGGCGAGCGACATGGTGTTGTCCTCGTCCTCGTCGTCATCCTTCTTGGACGAGCCTTCTTCGCCGTCTTCGTCGTCGCTGGAATCGTCATCGTCCGAATCGTCGTCGTCGCGGATCGTGGGGCCGGCGGTCTCTTCCGAGATTTCGCCATCGTCCTCGTCCTCGCCTTCCTCCATCTTCTCGGGCGGAGGCTCCTTCGACAGCATCGCGTCGAGATCGAGGATCTCGCGCAGCTGCATCTCTTCGTTGTTGAGCGCTTCGGACCAATGGATGATGGCGTGGAAGGTGATCGGGCTCTGGCACAGGCCCATGATCATCATGTCGCGCCCGGCCTCGATCCGCTTGGCGATGGCGATCTCGCCCTCGCGGCTGAGCAGTTCGACAGCGCCCATTTCGCGCAGATACATGCGGACCGGATCGTCCGTCCGCTCACCCGCGGCGAGCTTCTTTTCGACAGGCTTGGTGCCGGCGGAGGACTTGGCTTTCTTGCCGTCCTCGTCGACCTGCATTTCCTCGACTTCGGAGTCCTTTTCGGCCTCGGCCTCGGCATCCTCGTCGCTTTCGACGATCTGGACGCCCATGTCGGACAGGGCCGACTGGATATCCTCGATCTGGTCCGAGCTCATCTCCCCTTGTGGCAAAGCGGCGTTGAGCTCGTCATAGGTGACGTAGCCCTTCTTCTTCGCCTTGGTAATGAGCTTCTTGATCGAAGCCTCGTTGAGGTCGATCAGCGGAGCATCTTCGGTCTCGGGTTTCTTCGACTTGGTTGCCATGAAGGTGGGTCAGTCCGTTTTTGCGTGCCGGGCGGGAGAAGCCCCACACGATCGATCAATTCCTGATGTCGGCGGCCGCGGCGCGCATGCGCCCGAAACGCTTCAACCGGTCGTTCAGTGCCAGCAACCGTTCGCGGTAACTGGCCTGCTCGGCGATCGAGCCTTCCGGGTCCTGCTCGAAACGCGCCGTCGCTGCCGAAAGGGCAGCCTCCAGCGCAGGTCTTTCGACCAGCAGCGACACGGCTTCGGCCAAATCCTCGCGCGCATGAACCGGGTCGGTGCCTTCATCGAGAAAGGCGAAGCGGGTTTTTTCCGGTGGGGCAGGAAGGCCGTTATCGAATGATATGGATGATTCGCCGCGCAAATCAAGCGTCTCGGCGGCTTCGATCAACGAATCGATGGCAGGTCCGACATTTCGATCACTCGCGGCGAGGCCCATCAAGGCCTCTTCGTGGATGATGATCTGATCCGGGAACCGAGCCAGACCGGCGAGGACGGCCGCAGTGAAAGCATCGCGCGCACCGCCGGAAATCGCGCGCTCGAGCCGGACCTTCGCGTCCTGCGACAGAATGGGATGGGCAGATTTGCCCTGCCAGAAGGCCCCGCCCGAACCGCGCGCCTGTCGCGGTTGCCATTCCCGCTGGGGTTTCGGCGGAAACGCGAAGGCGGAGAAACGCTCCAGCAATTCGCGCTTATAGAGCGCGCGGATATCGGGGTGCTGGATGGTCTCGACATGATCGAGCAGGCGCGCCTTCAATCCGGCCTTGTCTTCGGGCGAAGCCAGCGGCGCGGCGGCCTTTTCGAACTCCCACAGCGTATCGAGCAATCCGGCGGGTTCGGAGAGAAGGCGCTCCATCGCCTCCGTGCCGTGCTGCCGCAGCAGATCGTCGGGATCGAGCCCGGACGGAAGGCGCACGATTGCGAGCGAGTGGGCGGGTCGCAAAAGCGGCAGGGCGCGCGCCACGGCGCGCATCGCTGCCTTCTGGCCGGCCTTGTCCCCATCGAAACACAGGATCGGTCGCTCGACCTGGCGCCAGAGCATTTCGATCTGCGTTTCGGTCAGCGCGGTGCCGAGCGGAGCGACGGCCTCTTCGAACCCGGCCTGGGCGAGGGCGATCGCGTCCATATAGCCTTCGACCACGATCATCCGCCCCGATTTGCGAGAGGCCGGGGCGGCGCGGTGGAGGTTGTAGAGCGTGCGACCCTTGTCGAAGAGCGGCGTGTCGGGCGAGTTCAGATATTTCGGCGCGTTCGGATTGGCATCGCCATCGAGGATACGTCCCCCGAAACCGATCACCCGCCCGCGCGCATCCTGAATCGGCAGCATCAACCGGCCACGGAAGCGGTCGTACGGCTCCTTGCCCTCCACATCGATGCGCAGGCCCGTTTCGAGCAGCATCGGCTCGTCGAACTGCGAGAGGGCGCGCGGAATCGCCTGGCGTTCTTCCGGCGCGAAACCGAATCCAAACGCCTCGATCACGCTCTGTGAAAACCCGCGCCGCGCCAGATAGGCTCGCGCGGCGGCCCCATCGGGGGATCGCAGCCGGTCGACATAAAACGCCTGCGCCGCCGCCGTCACATCGTGAAGGCTGGCGCGCTTTTCCGCTCGCTCGGCTGAACGGGGGTCGGGTGCGGGGACTTCCATCCCCGCTTCCGCCGCTAGCTCCTTCACCGCATCCATGAAGGGCAGGCCGTTCTGATCCGTCATCCAGCGGATCGCGTCGCCATGCGCCTCGCAGCCGAAGCAATGATAGAAGCCCTTCTCGTCGTTGACGTAGAAGCTGGGCGTCTTCTCGTTATGGAACGGACAGCAGGCCTTGAACTCGCGCCCCGCCTTGGTCAGCCGTACCGTGCGCCCGACGATCGCGGACAGCGTGATCCGCGCGCGCAATTCGTCGAGCCATTGGGGGGTCAGCATGATCGAGCCTTACCCCTTCAGACGAGGGCAAGTCCAGCAAGCTCGAAGCTACTCGCCAGAAGGCGGAAACGGCCCCTTCGCGCTTGCGGTCATGCCGTTCACTTCGAGGCTGTAGGCGTCTGCCGGGCCATCGGGCGGGGTGGTCGATTGCCACCAGAACGTGACCGGCATGCCCGGTTTCCATCCCGATCCGGCGGTTACGCGCCAGATGATTTCGCCCGAGTCGCTGCTGACCTGGATCGCGTCGCCCGCGCCCAGTGCCGCTTCGGCCTGCGAGCGGGAATAGCCGACCGAGCGGTTGAACCCGGCGGCGGCCTGCGTCATGCGGAACAGCGAAGCCGGCACTTCCAGCGCGGCCCCTTCGGTTTCCGGCGTTTCGATCACTTGCGGCGTCAGGTCGTCGGCCAGCGTGATTTCATGCACATAGGTGTAGACGGTGCCTTCGGGCATCTCTGCCGGGACGCATTCGGCCGTGTCTCTGGGGCAGGCGACGAAGCTCTTGATCCGGGCGATCTCACGCCCATCGGCCATGATCGCGGCTTCGGGTTCGGGGCCTTGCGGGCCGACGATCTTGGCACCGAGGCTTTCGGGATCGAAATCCGCCGCCACGAGCGTGCGCGGCGCGGCGACGGTGGGCGTGGCGCTGGGCGTCGGTTCGGGTGCGGGCGCTTCGCCGCATGCGGCAAGGGCCAGCGGCGCGGCGAGCCAGAGCGGTATGCGGATCGAATTCACGACAGCGCCTCCTTCACCCAGCCGCTTGCGCGCGTCATGTCGAGCGTGGCGCCGTGGCGCGCTTTCAGCTCGCCCATCACCTTGCCCATGTCCTTCATACCCTCGGCACCTGTTTCCGCCTTGATGTCGGCGATGGCGGCCTTGGTTTCTTCCTCGCTCATCTGCTTGGGCAGGAATTCCTCGATCGTGGCGAGTTCGGCCTTTTCCTTGTCGGCCAGCTCCTGTCGTCCGCCCGCCTCGTACATTTCGATCGATTCGCGGCGCTGCTTCGCCATCTTGAGCAGCACGTCCGTCACCATCGCATCGTCTTCCGGCTTTTTGTCCGACGTGCGCAATTCGATGTCGCGATCCTTGATCTTGGCGCCGATCAGGCGGAGGGCGGCAATCCGCTCCTTGTCCTTCGCCTTCATGGCAGTGACGATTTCGGCCTGGATCTTTTCGCGCAGCATGGTGCCTCGTTTGACGGTATCTGTGGATGAATTGGCGTCCATTTAGAGCAAGCTGTCGCAAAGCCAAGCGTTCCGCTTGACGGGTGGGCGGCCTGCCCCTAGCGGCTGGGTCTTAGCACACATCGTCGGCAATTTCTTGAAACGGAGCGCCCATGGCCCTGTCCGCATCTTCGCACGCGCAACCATCAGGCGCGACCGGCGTCCTCGTGCTGGCGGATGGGACCGCTGTCTGGGGCAAGGGCTTCGGCGCCACGGGATCGGCGGTGGGCGAGGTCTGCTTCAACACCGCGATGACCGGCTATCAGGAAGTGCTGACCGATCCGAGCTATGACAGCCAGATCGTCACCTTCACTTTCCCGCATATCGGCAATGTCGGCGCGAACGAGGAAGACCACGAGAGCCGCGGCCTCGGCGCGTTGGGCTGCATCGTGCGGCAGGAAATCACCGCGCATTCCAATTTCCGCGCCCGCGACGAATTCGTCGACTGGTGTCGCGCGCATGGGAAGATCGGCCTGTCGGGCGTGGACACGCGCGCGCTGACGCGCCGTATCCGCTTGAACGGCGCGCCCAACGCCGTGATCGCGCACAGCCCGCGCGGCGAATTCGATCTCGACGCCTTGCGGCAGCAGGCCGCGGAATGGAGCGGGCTCGAAGGCCTGGACCTCGTCCCCGGCGTGACGCGCGGCGTGCTGGAGGATTGGCGCGGCGGGCCCTGGCAATTGGGCCATGGCTATGCCGAGCACGGAAACGAGAAGCCGCATGTCGTCGCGATCGATTACGGGGCGAAGGACAATATTTTCCGCAATCTCGCACAGGCCGGCGCGAAGGTGACGGTGGTGCCTGCGCGCACCTCGCTGGACGAGATCATGCGGTTGGAGCCCGATGGCGTGTTCCTGTCGAACGGCCCCGGCGATCCGGCGGCGACGGGCGAGTATGCCGTGCCGGTGATCAAGGGGTTGCTGGAGCGCGACGTGCCGCTGTTCGGCATCTGCCTCGGCCACCAGATGCTCGGCCTGGCGGCAGGTGCGAAGACCGCCAAGATGTTCCAGGGCCATCGCGGCGCCAACCACCCGGTCCAGCGCGTCGGCTCGGACTGGGGCGAGAGCGAGGGTCTGGTCGAGATCACCAGCATGAACCACGGCTTCGCGGTCGATGGCGAAAGCCTGCCCGAGGGGGTCGAGGAGACCCATGTCTCCCTGTTCGACGGCACCAATTGCGGGATTTCGATCCGGGGCAAGAAGGCGTTCGGCGTCCAGTACCACCCCGAGGCGAGCCCGGGGCCGCAGGACAGCTTCTACCTGTTCGAAAAGTTCGTGGGGATGTTGGGGTGATTAGGCAAGCAGAACTAGAAGCACTGATACTCTATGCATTTCATGAGTATTATCAATCTGGGAGTGAGAGACTCGAGTTGCACCAGGTCAGCTCCCTTCTGTCGGTCGATGTTACGGATGCCCGGATTGAACTTGCCTTGAAAGCCCTGAGCGTTAACAGTTGGATACACATCGACAATCCTTTTGTCTCAACTCAACCGACGCGATATTCTCTGACAGACGAGGGTTATAAGTACGCGGAGGAGTTGCTTGAGCGGGGGGAAGGCAGGGTGGATTCGGACGACACAACCCTCAAAGCGCCAGCGTCTGATCGGATCGTCGGTTTCGATCATAATAGTTCTGAATTTCGGCAAATCGCGGAAGCTTCTGATGCTCTTAGGACTGGTCTGATCAACGCGAACGATACAGGAGATCTTTCTCCCAGAGCGGTTGAAGTGGCCGTTCAGGAGGTCGAGTCCTTAAATGAAGCACTCCGACGTGATTTCATTAGGCCAAGTCATGTTTGGCAAATGGCGAAAAGCAGTTTGCGGTGGATCGCCGACCACGCTGCTGGAGCCGCTGTCGGACAGGCGGCTCTCGCATTACTCGCACTTATTGCTGCCTTTTTCGGAATAGTTTTCTAAATGCCCAAACGCACTGACATCTCCTCGATCCTCGTCATCGGCGCTGGTCCGATCATCATCGGCCAGGCCTGCGAGTTCGACTATTCCGGCACGCAGGCGATCAAGGCTTTGAAGGAGGAGGGCTACCGCGTGGTCCTCGTCAACTCCAACCCCGCCACGATCATGACCGACCCGGAAATGGCCGACGCGACCTATATCGAGCCGATCACGCCCGAAATCGTCGCCAAGATCATCGAGAAGGAGCGGCCCGATGCGGTGCTGCCCACGATGGGCGGGCAGACGGCGCTGAATTGCGCGCTGGCCTTGTTCAACGATGGCACGCTGGAAAAATACGGCGTCCAGATGATCGGCGCGGATGCCGATGCCATCGACAAGGCGGAAAACCGCCAGCGCTTCCGCGAGGCGATGGATGCGATCGGCTTGGAGAGCGCGCGCAGCGGCGTTGCAAACACGGTGCAGGAGGCTTTCGATGTGCTCGAACGCACCGGCCTGCCATCCATCATCCGGCCCAGCTTCACGCTTGGCGGCACGGGCGGCGGCATCGCTTACAACAAGACCGAGTTCGAGCGGATCGTGCGCGAAGGCCTCGACGCCTCGCCCACAACCGAAGTCCTGATCGAGGAATCGCTCCTCGGCTGGAAGGAATACGAGATGGAAGTGGTCCGCGACCGGGCGGACAATTGCATCATCATCTGCGCGATCGAGAATGTCGATCCGATGGGCGTGCACACCGGGGATTCAATCACCGTTGCCCCGGCGCTGACGCTGACCGACAAGGAATACCAGATCATGCGCAGCGCCAGCATCGCTGTGCTGCGTGAAGTTGGCGTGGAAACAGGCGGTTCGAACGTACAGTTCGCAGTCGATCCGAAGTCCGGTCGCCTGATCGTGATCGAAATGAACCCGCGCGTCTCGCGCTCTTCCGCGCTGGCATCCAAGGCCACCGGTTTCCCGATCGCACGCGTCGCCGCGAAGCTCGCCGTCGGATACACGCTGGACGAGCTGACCAACGAAATTACCGGGGCGACGCCCGCCAGTTTCGAGCCGACGATCGATTACGTCGTCACCAAGATCCCGCGCTTCGCCTTCGAGAAGTTCAAGGGCGCCAAGCAGGAATTGTCCACCGCGATGAAGTCGGTGGGCGAGGTCATGGCGATCGGCCGCTGTTTCGCGGAATCGATGCAGAAGGCGCTACGCGGCCTCGAAACCGGGCTCGACGGGTTCAACCGCGTGCCCGAACTGGAAGGCAAGAGCCGCGAAGTCATCACCGCCGCGATCAGCCAGCGCACGCCGGACCGCATTCTCAGGATCGCGCAGGCCTTCCGCGAAGGCTTCGAAATGGGCGAGATACAGGCGCTCACCGGGTTCGATCCATGGTTCCTGCGCCAGATCGAAGCGATCATCTACGAAGAGAACATGATCGCGCATAACGGCCTGCCGCGCGATGCCGCCGAAATGCGCCGCCTGAAAGCGATGGGCTTTTCGGACAAGCGGCTCGCCACGCTCGCCGTGCGCTCCGTGGGTGTCGCCGGAGGCCTCGCGGAAACGCAGGCGCGCCGTTCGGGCCTGTTGCACGATGCCTTGCGCGCCATGGCAGGCGCGACCAGCGAGGAAGAGGTGCGCAAGCTACGCCAGAAACTTGGCGTCTTCCCGGTCTTCAAGCGCATCGACAGCTGCGCTGCAGAATTCGAAGCGACCACGCCGTACATGTATTCGACCTACGAAGCGCCCAGCTTCGGAGAGCCGGAGGACGAGGCCGATCCCAGCGATCGCCGCAAGATCGTGATCCTGGGCGGCGGGCCCAACCGGATCGGGCAGGGCATCGAGTTCGACTATTGCTGCGTCCATGCCTGTTTCGCGCTCGGCGACGAAGCGCAGGGCGGGGCCGGGTTCGAGACCATCATGGTCAATTGCAATCCCGAGACGGTCAGCACCGATTACGACACCTCCGACCGGCTCTATTTCGAGCCGCTGACCGAAGAAGACGTGCTGGAAATCCTGCGCGTCGAAATGTCGCGCGGCGAAGTCGTGGGCGTGATCGTCCAGTTCGGCGGGCAGACGCCGCTGAAACTGGCCGCCGCGCTGGAGCGGGAAGGGGTGCCGATCCTGGGCACCAGCCCCGATGCGATCGACCTTGCCGAAGATCGCGAACGCTTCGCGCGCCTCGTCAACAAGCTCGATCTGAAGCAGCCGCAGAACGGCATCGCGCGCGATCGGGACGAGGCCGCCGCCTGGGCAGCCCGCATCGGCTATCCCGTGCTGCTGCGCCCCAGTTATGTGCTGGGCGGGCGCGCGATGGAGGTCGTGGACAGCGAAGCGCAGCTCGACGATTATATCGCCACTGCGGTAAACGTGTCGGGCGACAGCCCGGTGCTGGTCGACCAGTATCTGCGCGATGCGATCGAATGCGATGTCGACGTGATCTGCGACGGCAACGAGGTCCGCATTGCGGGCGTCATGCAGCATATCGAGGAAGCGGGTGTCCATTCGGGCGATTCCGCCTGCACGATCCCGCCCTACAGCCTCTCGGACGAAATCGTCGCCGAGATGGAACGCCAGGCCGAAGCCCTGGCCCACGCGCTGCAGGTGCGCGGCCTGATGAACGTCCAGTTCGCGATCAAGGACGACGAGGTCTATCTGATCGAGGTCAATCCGCGTGCCAGCCGCACCGTGCCCTTCGTCGCCAAGGCGATCGGACGTCCGGTTGCCAAGATTGCGGCACGGGTGATGGCGGGCGAACCGCTGTCCAATTTCGAACCCTTCGACATCCGGCCCAAGCACATGGCTGTTAAGGAGGCGGTGTTCCCCTTCGCGCGCTTCCCCGGCGCCGATCCGATCCTTTCGCCGGAAATGAAGAGCACGGGCGAAGTAATGGGAATAGACTCCACGTTCCCTGCCGCCTTCCTCAAGTCGCAGATCGGGGCGGGTATGCATCTGCCGCGTTCGGGCACGCTGTTCGTTTCGGTCAAGGATAGCGACAAGCAGGTGATCCTGCCCGCCGTGAAGACTTTGCTCGATCAGGGCTTCCGCGTCATCGCCACGGGCGGCACGCAGCGTTATCTGGCCGAACAGGGCCTGGCGGTGGAGCCGGTCAACAAGGTGGCCGAAGGGCGCCCCCATATCGTCGACGCGATCGTGGACGGGGAGGTCGATCTGATCTTCAACACCACCGAAGGCTGGCAATCGCTGCTGGATTCGCAATCGATCCGGGCAGGCGCCCTCGAACGCAAGGTGCCGTATTACACCACGGCGAGCGCGGCCTTGGCCACGGCGCGGGCGATCGCGGAAGTTTCGACCGGTGAGCTTGAAGTACGCTCGTTGCAGGACTATTATAGCTGACGACTATTCAGCGATTGCCCCCCACACATTCGATGCAGTGACATTCCGCAACCGTGCGGAAGGCTCCTCGAATTGCCTGTGCGGGGGCCACAGGAAGGTGGGACCCGAGTCCATGGAAAAGGTACCGATGCTCGCCGAAGGCTATGAAAAGCTGACGGCCGACCTCAAGGCTTTGCGGGCGGAGCGTCCGCTGGTGGTGGACGCGATAGAGGAAGCGCGTGCCCATGGCGACCTTTCGGAAAACGCCGAATATCACGCCGCCAAGGAACGCCAGGGCCAGATCGAAGCGCAGATTGCCGAGATCGAGGACAAGGTGACGCGCGCGCAGATCATCGATCCCAAGACGCTGTCGGGTGACAAGGTGGTGTTCGGTGCCACCGTCACTCTGCTCGACGAGGACGACAAGCCGATCAAGTACCAGATCGTCGGCCAGACCGAAGCGGATGCCAGCAAGGGCCGGATCAGCTACAATTCGCCGATCGCCCGCGCGTTGATCGGCAAGCAGGTCGAAGACGAGATCGAAGTCACCGTGCCGAGCGGGGACAAGTTCTACCTCGTCGAGAAGATCGAATTCATTTGACCGGTTGATGGGCAGAGGGCGCGTGGCCGGTCGATGTCACCGCCTTCTCCATAGCCCAGTTGTGAATGGCGACGCCGTCGATCGCGAAATCGCGTCGGTGGGTCACGCTGTAGCCCGCCCGCTCGAAAGCCGGGCGGGCCAGATCGCTCGCTTCTGTGAAGAGCCGCTGGCTTCCGATCTGGCGCGCATGGCGTTCCGCATCGGCAAGCAAACGATCTCCGAGGCCCGATCGGGTGTGATCCGGGGCGATGTAGAGGTGGTCGAGATGGCCATCTTGCTGCAACAGCGCATATCCGCAAGGGCGCGATCCCGCGTCCACGGCTACGAGGATGATGTCGCCCTGAGAGGGACGTAAGCAGTAACGCTGGGCGTTGTCGTGCCGGGCGGCCCAGACTGCGATCTGATCGCACGAATAAGCGCGCGGACCGATCGAGAGGATCGCAGTCCGCGCGATAGTCAGAAGCTGTTCGGCATCGTCCTCGCGAAAGAATTACATCGAATGCCGTCCGGCTTCAGGCACTCGGTTCGAGCAATTTGTGCAGGTGCACGATGACGTACTTCATTTCGGCATCGTCCACGGTGCGCTGGGCGTTGGCGCGCCAGGCTTCTTCAGCACTTTCGTAATCGGAATAGACGCCGGTGACGTGGATGCTTTCCGGATCCTGAAATTCGGTGCTGCGCGGATCTTTCACGCGGCCGCCCATGACAAGATAGAGCGTCTGATTGGCAGTGGTTTCTTCCATGGGGAGGGGCCTTGGTCTGGAGGGAGTTCGGGATTGAAGAATTCGCGTGCCCCATACCGCAAGCGGCGCGCCAGGCAAACCCGGCGCGCCGCTATTGGGCGACCCTTGAGGATCGGATATTCGTCAGATCAATGCGACAGGCGCGACTTCAGACTGCGGAACCGACGGCTCGCCTTGCGACCGGCACGGCGGCGCGAACTGGCCAGCGCATCGCTCGTCGCATCGGCGCGATAGGCGGCATCGCGGCGCAGACGGCGCGCAGTCGAACCGACGCTGTCGCCGAGATCTTCGATTGCGTCCGAGCTAGACCGCAACGCCGCAGCGCCCGCCGTTTCGGCGCGGTCCATCAGACCCATAGCGTAACCGAGAACGGTATCACCCGCCATCGCGGCCATCGTGCCAGTACGGCGACCAAGACGCCGACCCGGACGGGTCATCGCGCCGATCAGCAGGCCGACACCGATCGCTCCGCCGACGACTGCGAGCGGGTGCTTCTTCGCAAAGTCCGTCGCACTGTCGAGCACGTCCTTCGCCTGATCGGCAAAGCTGCGTTCGGCATTGCGCTGCTCGCTCGCCTCGATGCGCTGGCGAAGGGCCTCGCGGCGCTCTTCATCCGTTTGCGGCTTGGTGTCGGTGTTGAGAGTGGCGACGTTATTCATATCATGCTCCGGAATTGGGTGTCTGATTAACCAACGGTATCAGCGGCCGAATTGTTCCGAATGGAGCCACTCGTCGTCATATTCCTCGTCCGTTTCGTCGTCCTCGACCCAATCCTCGCCGAACAACGCCTTGAGAACCGGGTTGCGAGCGAACCAGAGGATCGCGGCAGCCGCAATCGCGGCCAGCGCACCCTTGTGATCGCTCGCGACGTCGAGCGCCTCGTCATACACGTCGCTCGCGCCCTCCGCGATCCGGTCCGCGATGCGCGCGCCGGGTCCGCGCGTGGCGAGATCGGATTTCAGATTTTCGATATCGGCATCGACAAGCGCGCGCGCCGCATCGCGCAATCGTTTGTCTTCCATCATCTTGGCACGACGCGGACCCATCACTTATCCCCTTTGAAAGCGTCTCGGATGTCGTCGATCTTGCCCTTGAGCATGCGAACGCAGATCAATCCGAGTGCGATCAGCGCACCACCGACGATCGCCGTGGCGATCCACGGTCCGACGAGAGGCGCGAGGGCGATCACCGTTCCGACGGTCAGCGCGATGAGCGCGAGGTGTAGAACGCCGAATGCCGCCGCGCCGTATGCCACTGCGAGCTTTGCGCGGTTGGCGACGAAGGATGAGCGGCTTTTCTGAAAGGCGATTTCGGCTTCGACATACGTCTTGCCGTCGTCGAACAGCGCGAAAATATCGTCGGTCAGCGAGTGCCTGATTTCGGCTTCGGCATCGTCCTGCTCGGCAGCCTCTTCGAACACCTCGGCGGCTTCGCGAGCGCTGTGCGTGGAAGCGGGAGCGGACGTTGCCCGCTCCCCTTCCAATTCGTCGCGCTCTATGGGCTCTTCTAGAGTGCTCACTCCGAACCGGCGATCAGCGACGGCTGAACAGGCGCGAGAGCATGAAGCCGGCGACGGCGGCGATGCCGACTGCGGTCGCCGGGCTGCGACGGACCATCGCGCGGCCTTCGTCCGCCAGTTCGTCGACGGTCTTCGCGTCGAGCTTGGCTGCGGTATCGTTCAGCGAACGCGACGCGCTGCGGGCGTAATCGCCGTATTTCGCGCCGACCTTTTCATCGACGTAATGCGCATTGTCGTTCACCATCTGGCCGAGCGTGGCGATCCCTTCGGATAGCTTCGACTTGCCCTGCGTGGCCAGTTCGTGACCCTTGACCTTCGCTTCCTCGCCATAGGCGTGGGCATCGCTCTTGAGGTTCGACTTCTTGCCTTCGGCCTGAGCCTTGTACCCCTTGGCGCGCTCGCCCGCCTCGGCGCGAAGCGCGGCTGCGCCGGCCTTGGCTTCCTGCACCGCATTGCTGAAGCGCGATTTGGCTTCTTCGCGATGCGGATTGGTCTGCGGAGCGGTAGCGGCAGTGTCGGTGGTAGTGGTGGCGGTGTTGGTCACGGGAACGGTCTCCTTGGCTGCGCCCTTCTTGGCCACGGTCTTTCGCGGCTTGGGGGCGGTTTTGGTCTTTTTCGCGGAAGTCTTGGTTTCTTTCGGGTCGGCCATCGGTTCGTCCTTGCCTTTTCTGCGGTCTCTAATTCGAAGCGAATCCGAAGCACGTTCATGCCCGGTCTATGTTGTTGCAACGCAACTTGCGCGGCAATGTTCCGACGCATAGAGGAACCGCGTTCGAACCATTCCCCTACACGGAGCCGCCAAGCCATGACCGCGATCATCGATCTGCACGCCCGCGAAATTCTCGACAGTCGCGGCAATCCAACAGTGGAGGTCGACGTTCTGCTCGAAGATGGCAGCTTCGGGCGCGCCGCCGTGCCCTCGGGCGCATCGACCGGCGCGCACGAGGCGGTCGAACTGCGCGATGGCGACAAGGATCGCTATCTCGGCAAGGGCGTCCTCAAATCGATCGAGGCGGTGAACACCGAATTGCGCGATCTGCTGATCGACGCCTTCGATGCCGAGGACCAGCGCGATATCGATCAGGCGATGATCGATCTGGACGGCACCGACAATAAGGGCCGCATCGGCGCAAACGGCATTCTGGGTGTCAGCATGGCAGTCGCCAAGGCGGCGGCGAATGCACGCGGCCTGCCGCTCTATTCCTATATCGGCGGCGTCTCCGCCCATGTCCTGCCGGTACCGATGATGAACATCATCAATGGCGGCGAACATGCCGACAATCCGATCGACATCCAGGAATTCATGGTCATGCCGGTGGGCGCGGGCAGCCTTGCCGAAGCGGTGCGCTGGGGCGCGGAAATCTTCCACACGTTGAAGAAGGGCCTCTCGCAGAAGGGGCTGGCGACGGCCGTGGGCGACGAAGGCGGGTTCGCTCCCGATCTGGCCAGCACGCGCGCCGCGCTCGATTTCATCATGGATTCGATCGGCCAGGCCGGATTTACGCCGGGTGAGGATGTGGTGCTTGCGCTCGATTGCGCCTCGACCGAGTTCTATCGTGACGGCAAATACGAGATTTCGGGCGAAGGGCTTTCGCTCGATGGCGAAGGCATGGCCGAATATCTCGACAAATTGTGCCGCGATTACCCGATCCGCTCGATCGAGGACGGGATGGCGGAAGACGATTTCGCCGGTTGGAAGGCGCTAACCGATCGGATCGGCAACACCATCCAGCTGGTCGGCGACGATCTGTTCGTGACCAATCCAACCCGTCTGCGCGACGGGATCGGCCAGGGACTCGCCAATTCGCTGCTGGTAAAGGTCAACCAGATCGGCACGCTGAGCGAGACGATGCAAGCCGTCGATATCGCCCACCGCGCGGGCTACACCGCCGTGATGAGCCACCGTTCGGGCGAGACTGAGGACGCGACCATCGCCGATCTCGCAGTCGCGACCAATTGCGGGCAGATCAAGACCGGCTCGCTCGCGCGTTCCGACCGGCTCGCGAAATACAATCAGCTCATCCGCATCGAGGAAGAGCTCGGCGACAGCGCGGTCTATGCCGGTGCGGACTGTTTCGGACGGCTGCGCGACTGAACCAGCGCTTAGCCGCCACGCCTTCCGGCGCTAGGCGGCGAAACGTTCCGACAGAGCGAGGAGGGCGAGCGCGGCCTTTGCCGCCTCGCCGCCCTTGTCCTTCTGCGCTGGATCGGCACGGACGAGCGCCTGCTCTTCGTTTTCGACTGTCAGAATGCCGTTGCCGATGGCGATCCCATCCATCGTCAGCGCCATGATCCCGCGCGCGCTTTCGCCCGCGACGATCTCGAAATGGTAGGTTTCGCCCCGGATCACGACGCCGATTGCGACGTAGCCGTCATACCGACCGCTCTCGGTCGCCAAAGAGATGGCGCCGGGGATTTCGAGGGCACCGGGGACGGTCAGAACCTCGACTTCGTGTCCGTCCGCCTCGAGCGCCGAGCGCGCACCGGCGATCAGCTGATCGTTGAGATGGTCGTAGAAGCGCGCTTCGACGATGAGGAAACGGGCCATGGGCTTACTCCGGAATTTTGTGGTGGCCGACGATATTGAGGCCATAGCCTTCGATCGCGACGAGGTTGGGGGTCGAATTGGTCAGCAGGATCATCTCGTTGACGTCGAGATCGGCTAGGATCTGCGAACCGATTCCAACATTGCGATATTCCTCGCTTTCGCCACCGGCGACCGGGGGAGGGGGCTGGGTGATGATCACGATGATGCCCGAGCCATGTTCGCCCACGGCTTCCATCGCGCGCTGCAAAGTGCGCTTGCGCGGGCCGGGCTGGCCGAGCAGATCGTCGAACAGCGAGATCGGATGCACGCGCGCCAGCGTGGGCTCGCCTTCGATCACATGGCCTTTCTGCAGCACGTAGCTTTCGGTCCCGTCCACCGTGTTGCGATAGGTCAGGAGCCGCCACTGGCCGCCGTAATCGGACGTGAAGCTGCGTTCGCCCGTCCGCTCGACCAGATGATCCTTGCGCATCCGGTATTCGATCAGGTCGCGGATCGTCCCGATCTTGAGTTCGTGCTTGCGCGCGAAGGCCATAAGATCGTCGAGCCGGGCCATGGTCCCGTCTTCGTTCATGATCTCGCAGATCACGCCTGAAGGATTGAGGCCGGCAAGGCGCGAGATGTCGACGGCCGCTTCGGTATGCCCGGCGCGCACCAGCACGCCGCCGTCGCGCGCTGTCAGGGGGAAGACATGACCCGGCTTGACGATGTCCGCAGGGCCCTTGCCCGCATCGATGGCGACCGAGACGGTGCGCGCCCGATCGGCCGCGCTGATGCCGGTGGTGACACCCTCCTTCGCTTCGATCGAAGTGGTGAAGGCGGTCTGCATGCTCTCGCGGTTGTCGCGGCTCATCGGTTCGAGGCCGAGCGCGTCGACGCGCTTGCGATCGAGCGCGAGACAGATCAGCCCGCGGCCATGCGTCGCCATGAAATTGATCGCAACCGGCGTGGCCATCTGGGCGGGGATGATCAGATCGCCCTCGTTCTCGCGGTCCTCATCATCGACGAGGATATACATCCGGCCATTGCGCGCTTCCTCGATGATCTCCTCCGCGCCGACGAGAACGGGCGTCTCGTCATTGTCGGAAAGGAAGGCGGCGAGCTTGCGCAGGGTTTCGGAGGTTGGGTTCCAATCCTCCTCGGTGCAGTCGCGAAGTGTGTTCGCGTGCAGACCTGCGGCCCGCGCCAGACCGGCCTTGCTCATGCCGCCATCGTTTACGAGGCGCCGGACTTGGGAAATGATGTCGCTCATGCCGCGCCCTAATCACACGGGAATGTGATTGTAAAGCGCAGCCTCACAGAGGGATGTGCAGGAGAGCCTTCAGTCGGGGTGGATAAACCTTATGGATTCGTATGGGCTCAGGGGGACTCGCCCAGTCCCGCACCCGCAATGAAGAAATCCGTTCGAGCCTTCAAACGTTCCGGGCTTCGCGAAATTCCGAGGCCGTGGCTGATCGCTTCGGAATGAACGTCGCTGACGAACTGGCCCATGAAGAGCTCGGCAAGCAGTTCGGGTGTGCCGTTCATCGCCACGCCTTCATGCTCCCAAGTGCGAAAGACATGCTCCAGCGCCGCGCGCGTGCGCGTGGCAGTCCGCTCGAAGAAGCGGCGGGCGAATTCGCGGTCGCTCATGCTGCGTGCGATCACGATACGCACCAGGGCGACCGTTTCGGCATCGAGGAAATGCGCGTCGAAGGCGCCGGCGATGCGATGAAGGATGGCTGCGCGGTCGCCTCCCGCTTCCATTGCCTCGCGCACGATTTCATCGCCGGAGGAGGCGTGTTCGAAGACCGCCGCTTCGAGCAGGCCGTCCTTGTTGCCGAAGAGTTTATAGACCGTCGCCAGCGAGCCGCCGGCACGCTCCACGATGTCGCCGAGCGTGGCGTTCTCGTACCCCCGCTCGACGAAGAGGGTTCGCGCCGCTTCGATGATCGCGCGGCGGCGGCGATCGAGGCGGCAGCATTCGGATACGCTCATCATGCGGATACGCTCATAATACGATTGGGCCTCTAGCAAAGCGGGTTGCGGGGCAAGGGTGTAATGCCTATTACACCTTCGCACCTGCACAATGAACAGGGTCCGAACCTGTTTCCCGATTCGTTCGAAAGAGTGTCCGTATGAAGCCCATTCTCGCCGGCCTGGTCGCCTGTCTCCTGCTTGGCGCGTGCTCCGGAAACGAAGCGCCGCCCGAACCGCAGCCAGTGCCCGTCCGCATCGTGACTGTGGCGAGCCAGGCGGTGCCCAATGTCATCGAATTGCCCGGCAGGGTCGAGCCTGTACGCGTCGCCGAAGTGCGCGCGCGTGTCACCGGGATCGTCCAGCAGCGGTTGTACGAAGAGGGGACGGACGTTCGCGCCGGACAGCCGCTGTTCCGCATCGATCCGCGCGAATTGCGCGCCAGCTATGCCCAGACGCAGGCCGCCCTGCAGCGCGCACAGGCCACCGCCGCCAATGCCCGCGCGGTGGTCGAACGCTATCGCCCGCTGGTGGAAGAAAATGCGATTAGCGGTCAGGAATATGACGCGGCGCTTGCCGCTTCGCGCGAAGCGCAGGCCAATGTCGCGCAGATCCGTGCCCAGTTGGAAGCATCCTCGCTGCAGCTGGGATACACCACCGTGCGCGCGCCGATCGGCGGCCGGGTGGGCCGCGCACAAGTCACCGAAGGCGCACTGGTCAGCCAGGCGGAAGGCACACTGATGACGCGGATCGAGCAGATTTCGCCCGTCTATGTCAGCTTCGCCCAGGCCGCGAGCGAGGTGATCCGCATCCGCCGCGCCATTGCCGCAGGGGAAATCGATCTGGACGAAAACGATCGGGTCGAAGTGCGGCTGACCTTCAGCGACGGCACCGAATATCCGGTTTCGGGCTTTATCGATTTCCTCGCCTATTCCGTCGATCAGGAAACCGGCACGGTCGAATTGCGCGCCGAATTTCCCAATCCGCAGAATTTGCTGCTTCCGGGCGAATTCGTCCGCGCCCGGATTTTCGCAGGTCAGGTGCAGAACGGTCTGACCGTGCCGCAAAGGGCCGTCTCCCTGACGGAAACGGGCGGAACCGTGTTCGTGGTCGATCGCGAGGGCAAGGCTGCCGTCCGGCCGGTGGAACTGGGTGCGATGGTCGAGGGGCGCTGGATCGTCGAAAGCGGCATCCGCGCAGGCGATCGGGTGATCGTCAGCAATCTCCAGAAGCTCCGCCCGGGCGCTCCGGTAAAGGTAGTGGACGGGCCGACCGGGCGCTCTCCGGCGAAACGGACCGCGCAACCGCCCCGGTCTGCGAGCACCGGCGGAGTGGAGTAAATCATGGCCCGCTTCTTCATCGACAGGCCGATCTTCGCCTGGGTGGTTTCGCTCGGCATCCTGCTCGCAGGAATTATCGCTCTGCGCGCGCTTCCCATCGAACAATATCCCGAAGTCGCTCCGCCTTCCCTGGCGATCAACGTCGTCTATCCCGGCGCCGACGCCGAGACGCTTGAGCAGAACGTCACTCAGGTGATCGAGCAGCAGCTCAACGGGGTCGAGGGCTTCCTCTACATGGCCTCGTCCAGCGCTTCCAACGGTACGGCGACCATCACGCTGACCTTCGAGGCAGGGACCGATATCGACATCGCGCAGACCGAGGTTCAGAACCGCCTCAGCACGGTCGAAGCGCGACTGCCCGAAGAAGTCCGCAGGCAGGGCATCACCGTGCGCCAGGCCAATGCCGGCTTCCTGATGATCGTGGCCCTGACGTCGCAGAGCGGCGCGCTCGACACCACCGATCTCGGCAATATCGCCGCCACCCAGGTCGTGGATGAATTGCGCCGCGTTGCCGGGGTGGGCGATGTCACGCTGTTCGGATCGCAATATGCCATGCGCATCTGGCTCGATCCCGATGCGCTGGCGTCCTACAATCTTTCGCCCGGCGCGGTGCTTGCCGCAATCCGCGAACAGAACGCGCAGACCGCAGGCGGTTCGATCGGGGCACAGCCGATCGCGGACGGACAGCAGATAACCGCCACCATCACGACGGACGGGCGCTTCACCAGCGTCGAGGAGTTCGAGAACATCATCCTGCGCGCCAGCACCGGCGCGGCGGTTGTGCGATTGGGCGAAGTGGCGCGGGTCGAGATCGGCGCACAGACCTACGCAACCTCGACCACGCTCAATGGCAAGCCCATGGCGGGCATGGCGGTCCAGCTCGCCACCGGGGCCAACGCTCTGGCCACGGCGGAAGGCGTAAAGGCGCGGATGGCGGAATTGTCGTCCGGCCTGCCGGGGGATGTCGCCTGGTCGATCCCTTACGACACGACGCCCTTCGTCCAGGCTTCGGTCGAAGAAGTGGTCAAGACGCTGGTCGAAGCGATGGTGCTCGTCTTCCTCGTCATGTTCCTGTTCCTCCAGAACTGGCGCGCCACTCTGATCCCCACGCTCGTCGTTCCGATCGCGCTAGCGGGTGCCTGTCTTGGCCTCTGGCTGTTCGGTTTTTCGATCAATGTCCTCTCGCTGTTCGGCATGGTGCTGGCGATCGGCATTCTGGTCGACGATGCGATCGTGGTGATCGAGAATGTAGAGCGGATCATGCGCGAAGAAGGGCTGCCCCCGCTCGCAGCCACGCGAAAGGCGATGGGCCAGATCAGCGGCGCGATCATCGGCATTACGCTGGTCTTGATCGCGGTGTTCGTGCCGATGGCCTTCTTCCCCGGATCGACGGGCGGAATCTATCGCCAGTTCTCGGTCACGCTGGCGATCTCGATCTTCTTTTCCGCCTTCCTCGCTCTGTCGCTGACGCCTGCTTTGTGCGCGACCTTCCTGAAGCCGATCGAGCAGGGCCATGACCACACCGACGATCCCGTGACAGACGAAGCGGCCGAGGCTCAACCGGGCTGGCGCGGGAAATTGGCGCGCGCTCGCGGCGCTGTCGCTCGCTTCTTCGGGCGCTTCAATCGCTGGTTCGCGCGGATGCAGGAGAAATACGGCCGCGCCAACGACCGTATCCTGTCGCGCCCGTGGCGGGCCTTCGCAGTGTTCCTGGCGCTCGGCCTCGTCACCGTCCTGTTGTTCGCTCGGCTCCCTTCCGCCTTCCTGCCGACCGAGGATCAGGGCTATCTGATCACTGCCGTCCAGGCGCCTCCCGGTGCCACGCAGGAGCGGACCGACGAGGCGTTGGAGCCGATCGAGGACTGGTGGCTGGCACGCGATGAGGTCGAAAACCTCGTCGTTGTGCGCGGCTTCAGCTTCTTCGGACAGGGCCAGAACAACGCTCTGATGTTCGCATCCTTCAAGCCCTGGGACGAGCGGACCGCCGAAGGCAGTGCCGCCGGCGAGATCCTGGGGCAGGGCATGGCAGTGTTCAGCCAGATTGAAGGCGCGATCGCCTTCGTTATCCAACCCCCCGCGATCCAGTCGCTGGGGCAGGCGAGCGGCTTTACCCTGAAACTGCAGGATCGCGGCGGGGTCGGGCGCGAAGCTCTGACGGCGGCCCGCGACCAATTGCTTGGCATGGCATCGCAGAGCCCGCTGATCGCCAATCTCAGGCCCGAGGATCAGGGGCCGAGCCCGGAAGTGTCGATCGATATCGACCGGGTGCAGGCACGGGCGCTGGGCCTGTCCCTGACGGACGTCAACGCCGCACTCTCGATCGCTTTCGGGTCCGCCTATGCCAACGACTTCAACCGCGAAGGGCGCGTGTTGCAGGTGCTCGTGCAGGCGGATGCGCCCTATCGCATGACGCCCGACGATGTGCTGGCGCTGCGCATTCCCAACGCGCAGGGAGAGCTGGTGCCGTTCAGTGCCTTTGCCAGCGCCGAATGGTCCGCCGCGCCCGCCAGTCTGGCGCGCTATAATGGCTATCCCGCCATGACTCTGTCCGGGATGGCCGCTCCGGGCGAATCCTCGGGAGCAGCACTGGCCGAGATGGAACAGCTCGCCAGCCAATTGCCGCCGGGCATCGGCTTTGAATGGACCGGCATCTCCTATGAGGAGAAGCAGGCAGGCGGCCAGATCGGGCTCCTGCTCGCTTTGTCTGTTGTGGTCGTGTTCCTGGTGCTCGCTGCGCTGTACGAAAGCTGGGCCGTGCCGCTGGCCGTGCTGCTGATCGTGCCGATGGGCGTGCTGGGCGCGGTCGTTTTCTCGATGCTGCGCGGCCTGTCTGCGGACGTCTATTTCAATGTCGGGCTGATCACCATCATCGGCCTCGCCGCCAAGAATGCCATCCTGATCGTCGAATTCGCGATCGAGGAAGAGGATCGGGGCCTCAGGCGTATCGACGCTGTGAAGGCCGCCGCGCGCCTGCGTCTGCGCCCGATCATCATGACCTCGCTCGCTTTCACCATGGGCATGGTCCCGCTCGTCCTCGCCAGCGGGGCAGGCGCTGCCAGCCGGATCGCCGTCGGCACGGGCGTGGCAGGGGGCATGATCGCGGCGACCGTGCTCGGCATCTTCCTGATCCCAATGCTTTATCTGCTGGTGCGCCGGAATATCAGCCGCAAGCAGCCCTCGGCAGCCGGCCATATCGAAGAGGGAGACATACACCCCTCCGCTGACGAAAAGGGTGATGCCGAACGTTCCGCTCCTGAAGGAGACACCGCGCGATGATCCGCTCCATCAAGACCATCGCGGCGCTCGCGCTGGCATCAACAGGGCTCGCCGGATGCGCCAGCATGGCGCCCGAGCATGTCCGCCCGCCCGCCGCGACCGCGCCTGCCTTCGATCCGGACTATCGCCCCGATGGCGAGGTCGTGGCATCGCAGCTTTCCTATCGGGACTGGTTCCCCGATCCGCGCCTGACCGCGCTGATCGCCAGCGCGCTGGAGAACAATCGCGACCTCCTCGCCGCCACGGCGCGGATCGAGCAGGCGCGGGCGCGCTATCGCATTCAGGACAGCCGCGAATTGCCCAGCGTTGTTGCGAGCGGTGGGGCGACCCGCACGCGACAGCCGCTCGGCGTCAATCCCGCCCTCGACACCGGCGATGTGGAAGGCGCTCCGGCCTCGGTCACTTTCAATCGTTTCGAAGTTGGCGTCGGCGTCAGCAGTTTCGAACTCGATTTCTGGGGCCGGGTCGCCAGCCTGTCGCAAGCCGCGCGGGCCGAA
This sequence comes from Erythrobacter sp. HI0063, assembly GCF_001635685.1. Taxonomy (GTDB): domain Bacteria; phylum Pseudomonadota; class Alphaproteobacteria; order Sphingomonadales; family Sphingomonadaceae; genus Qipengyuania. The sequence goes on along the minus strand of NZ_LWFF01000278.1, from coordinate 23,756 downwards.
TATCTCGCCACCGTCGCCGCTCAGCGCGCGTTCTATCTCTCCCTGATCGCGGACACGGCGACGACCTATTTCGAGATCGTCGAGACCGAAGAGCAGATCGCGCTGGCCCAGGCGACCGCCGAAAGTCGGCGAGAGGGGCTCAGGATCGCCCGGCTTCGCCTCGACAACGGCGTGACCTCCGCGCTACCCTACCGCCAGGCCGAGACGCTGTTGACCCAGGCCGAACAGCAGGTGGCGAGCGAGAAGCTGGTACTGGCTCGCTTGCGCAACCAGCTTGCCGTGCTTGTAGGCGGGACCGTTCCTGAAGCCCTTCCCGAAGGTCTAGCGCTGGCTGCGCAGGGCGATGACCGCCGCCTCGCCGCAGGATTGCCGTCCGACCTGTTGCTGGTGCGCCCCGATATCGTTGCAGCCGAAGAGCAGTTGCGTTCCGCCCGCGCGAATATCGGCGCTGCGCGTGCGGCGTTCTTTCCCACCATCTCGCTGACCGGTAATGCCGGCCTGTCGTCCGGCAGCCTGGACGGACTGTTTTCGGGCGATAGCCTGGGCTGGAGCTTCGGCCCCAGCATCTCGCTCCCGATCTTCGACTGGGGCGGGCGCGAGGCCAGTCTGGACCTCGCACAGGCGCTGGAGGTGGAACAGGTCGCGAATTACGATCGCACCGTGCAAACCGCTTTTCGCGAGGTATCGGACGCACTGGCCGGACGGGAGTATCTCGCCGAGCAACTCGATACGCTGCGCCGGGCCGTGACTGCGCAAGAGCGGATCGCCCGCATCGCCCGGCTACGTTACCGCGAAGGCGTGGGAAGCTACCTCGAAGTCCTCGATGCCGAGCGCAATCTTTTCAGCGCGCAGCAGCAATTGCTCACCACGCAACGCGCCTGGCTGCAAAACCGCGCGACCCTGTTCGTGGCGCTCGGCGGCGGTTTCCCGCAGCCATAGCGAACGATCTGAGTTCGAAAAGACCGCTCGAATGATGTGATGAGAGAAGGTGGTGGACGCACTAGGGCTCGAACCTAGGACCCGCTGATTAAGAGCTGGCCATAAGCTCTGGATATATATCTCTATTCCCCGTCATTTCGCGTCTTGGGGAACACGAAAGCGTATCTTCGGCCCGCTGATTCCGAGGCGTATTGCTTCAGGTCCAAGGAGGCAAGTTCAGGCGTCCGGGACCCTCTTGATACCCACACGGAAGAGCGCCGAATTTCTGGGCATCAGAGCGGGGAAGGGGCAAGGCGCATGATTTTCCAGCGGCTTCGCCACAACGTGATATCGATCAGCACTGCCCGCGTCAGGAAAAATCTCACGCACGCCTCATATGAAACTGTGACTCGGCAGTGATGGATGGAGTACGTTACTAACAGGAAGCGCAAGTCACAAGATCGTTACTTAGGACCAGCTTTCGTCCCGATCTACTCACGGATTCGCCTGCTTAAGTGCGGCTGATGCGGTGGATGTCAGCATGAACAAGCGTCCGGGGTGCAACGGAAAGGGAATGAAACCGAACGACTGGTAAAACTCCGACGCCTTTTCGTTCTTGCCGCCTGGGCGGCCCGTGTCGCGACCTTTCTCGCGCTCGCTTTCGGCTTCAGCTGGCTTGTCTGGCTGGGCGTCTGGTCGGCGACCGGACGGCCGGATTCGCTCACCGCCACGCCGATGCTGATCGCGGTCTATGTCGGCTCCTTCGGCCCGGGCCTGGCGGGAGCGGTGCTGAGCGCGCGCGAGGGGCGGCTGGGCGAATGGGCGGCCGGCTTCCTGCGCTGGCGCATAGGCTGGGCGGGAGTCGCGGCCATCGCCCTGCCGCTGCCGCTCGCGGTGCTCGGCCTGACCGCGGCGCTCGGCTACACGCCGGTGCCGATGGACGGCGTGCCGCCTGTGCTGTCCTATCTCACCCTGTTCCCGGCGGTGATCTTCAACGGCGTGGTCACCGCCGTGCTGGGCGCGGGTCCGCTGGGCGAGGAAGGCGGCTGGCGCGGCTATCTGCTCCCGCGCCTGCTCGACCGGCTTGGTGAAGTGCCGGCCTCGCTCCTGCTCGGGCTGATCTGGTCGCTCTGGCATTTGCCGATCATGGCGATCCTGCCCGAATGGCGCGGCGGCCTCGGTTTCAGTTTCTACCTGCCCTCCTATACGGTGACGGTTATGGGCCTGTCGCTGCTGATGACCCGGGTCTGGCTGCTGGCGCGGCGGAGCACGCTCGCGGCGGTGTGGATGCATGGCGTGATCAACGCCCTTGGCGCCATCGCCTTCAGCGCGCAGCTGTGGGACGGGGGCTGGTCGGCCAAGGCCAACTTGTTGCATTTCACCCTGGCGATCTGGCTTGCAGTCTTGGTCCTCCACCTGATGCGAGGAATCCCTCAGCATCGCTGCATCGCTGACATCGTTCTCAAAAGCGAAAACGCTTAAAATACCTAATAGAAAACGCGGAAGGCCGGCACATCGGCACGCAGCTGAACGACGACCTTCCGCCCAAGATTAATGAAACCGGACGGCTCGCACATGGCCCAAATTGAGCCTATGCCTTCCGTTCGACGATCATCCCTCGCGAAAATCGCCGATGATCTCGACCTGTTCGCCGATGAGGATTAGGGTGTTGTCGTGATCGAGAAAAGTCTTCTCGTCTGGGAAGACGACGTTGTTGTAAGTCTCGGACGTCAGAACCTCTTCCATCCCGGCCTCGCTATCGAACCACAGCTCTGCGGTCCCATCGAAATCGGCATTTTGCGCCACATCGGTTTTCAGCTCCACGGGATGGGTTTGGATATAGCGCAGGCAATGGGTCTGGGCCTCCGGGATGGAGCGGAATTGGGGGCCGTGCACCTCGATATGGTGCTTCACGAAGTCGTCGTGGCTCATACCAGCCTTGCGCTTCAGGAACATGGTCATCTTGATCATTAGCCGGTCTCCTTGAAAGTCAGCTGTTGTGTTGGGGTTTCCAGCGCGGCATCGGGCAATCGGCGGGGTAGTCTATCCCGTCCGGAGTAGAGATCAGCTCGATCAGCATACCCCATGGCGCACGGGCATAGACGCCGGAATTGCGCTCGCCCGCTTCAACGCTGGCTAACGGATGCGGGTCCGAAAGAAGGGTTCCGCCCGCCCGCACTAGTCGGTCGGCAGCGGCCTTCATGTTTTCGACGTAAATGGCAATGTGCTGCAACCCGAAATCGACCAGTCCCGCAGCATCGGCCTGATCGGTATTGGCGATGCGGAACATCTCGATATTCGCGGACGCGCCGATACGCATCAGCCGCATATGCTCGATCCGCGCGCCTTCGGGAATGCCGAGCTGATGCTCCACCTCGTCACCCGCCATCGGGTCCGCATCGGCGGGTAGAACATCGTAGAGCGTGCGTGCGCCGAAAGCGCGGGTGAGAAAGTCCGATGCCGCATCCATATCGGGCACGGTCACGCCGACGTGATCGATGCCGCGAATGCCGGGTGCGGCGTCGTCCGCCTGACAGGCCGGTGCAAGCTCAGTCACGTCGGACGCGCCACCTTCGACCAGGCTTTCCAAGGCTTCGTTGAACGCCTTGGTGTGCGACTGCTCCAGATGCGTCTCGAAAGCATCGCGGTTTCGGTAGCGCTCGATCACAGTCCAGCCGCGCTCGACTTCGGGCCTCTGGAACACTTCGAACCCTTCATTTTCCGCTTCTTGGCGAACAGCTGCGGCAAGTTCCGCGATGTGGCGAGCGAGCGCATCTTCGCGGCCCGGCAAGGCCGTGCATTGCGCCATGAGGATTTGGGGCATTGGCTGGTTTCCTTTGCTGTTCATCTGCACTGGCAATGGAGTTTGGCGCGCAGGTGTTCCGTTGTTCTGGCCATCGACGAACACAAAACGCATAAGTTCAGCATGGTTGAATGGAGAGCGGAATGAGCAAGCCGATCCAGTCGGTCGAGCGCGCGATGCGGATGCTGGAATTTCTCGCACGGGAACAGGGAGCCGCCCCGCTTGGCGCAATCGCCAGAGCCGCCGGGGTGCAGTCGTCCACCGCGCACAACATCCTCGCGACGCTGGTCGCGCTGGGTTACGTCCGTCGTCCCGCAACAGGATCGGAATACCGACTTGGTGGCCGCATTCTCAATCTCGCCCGGATCGCGGGCGACGACGATGCACTAAGGCGGCGCTTTAGGCCGCTGATTGAGGAGACGGCCCAGCGTTTTAATGAATCGACCTATCTGATTGTGCCAAGCGGCGACGAACTCTATTATCTCGACGGGATCGAATTACCGAACAATCCCGCCACTTACAGCCGCTTGAGCTGCCGCGAGCCGCTGTCCGGCTCGGCGATCGGCCTCGTGCTCGCTGCGTTCATGCCCGGCGTCGCGCGATCATTGGCCGCGACGGACGAGGCAGCGGATTTGAGCGAAGAGCTTCAAGCGGTGCGCCAACGCGGCTTCGCCATTGAGCAGGGGCAATACCAATCAGGCCTCAACTGCGTCGCGATCCCCCTGCGCGTGCGCGGCGAGCCGGTTGCCGGATTATGTCTGAACGGTGCGAAGCAGCGGCTACCACAAGACCGGCTAGTCAGGATTGCTAATGCAATGGCGGATATTGCGGTGTCGTCGCTTCCTGCGGAATGAGCAGATCAACTTGCGCAAACTCGATGTCGGCATCGAAATCCAGCCTGCATGATCCGAACGTCCGCTTCAGTGCTTCGCAGCGCCATTACCGGACAGTCTCTTGCCGGCCCAGAAGCCGACCCTGTGCACTCCGATCACGCCGGATTGCCGGAGTTCCATTTCACCGGGATGCGCAGATAGCTGACGCCGTTGGCCTCCGCCTCCTCGAAGCGTCCGGCACGGATATTGACCTGGATCGATGGCAGGAGAAGTTTGGGGACCGACAGGCCTGCATCGCGCTTTTCGCGCATGGCGACGAATTCGTCCTCGCTCATACCTTCGTGGATGTGAACGCTGGTGCGCTTCTGTTCGTCGACAGTGGTTTCCCAGCGATACTCGTCGCGTCCCGGGGCCTTGTAATCGTGGCACAGGAAGAGGCGTGTGTCGTCGGGTAGTTCCAGCAGGCGCCGGATCGAACGATAGAGCGTTCGTGCGTCACCGCCGGGAAAATCGGCGCGCGCGGTGCCGTAATCGGGCATGAAGAGGGTGTCGCCGACGAAGGCGGCATCGCCAATGAGATAAGCGACATCCGCCGGCGTATGGCCGGGGACATGCATGACCCCGACTTCCAGCTCGCCGATGCGGAAGCGTTCTTCGTCTTCGAACAGGCGATCGAAATCCGACCCGTCGACCGCGAGATCGTCCATCGCGAAGACCGGGCGGAAAATCTTTTGCACGTCGCGAATATGGGCGCCGATCCCGATCGAGGCACCGGTCTGCGCCTTGATGAAGGGCGCGGCCGACAGGTGATCCGCATGGGCATGCGTTTCCAGCACCATCGCGATCTCCCACGCCCGGTCCTTCGCGAATGCGAGGATCCGCTCCGCACTGCGCGTGTCGGCGTCGCCGCTCGCGAGATCGAAGTCGAGCACCGGGTCGATCACGGCAGCGATACGGGTGGCGGGATCGCCGACGAGGTAGCTGATCGTGTTAGTCGGTTCGTCGAAGAATGCCTCGATGACAGGTCGGCTCATAATCTGACTCCATTAGCTCTTGCTAATATAGAGCGCCTTGCTATATTAGCAAGAGCTAAAGGAGTGAAGCGATGCTCGAACCGATGGATCTCGAAACCTTCGAAGCGAAAGCCAGCGGGGTGGCCGATACGCTGAAGGCGCTTGGCAATGCGCGCAGGCTGATGCTGCTGTGCAAGATGGTCGAACATGGAGAGGTGACCGTCGGCGATCTGGCACGCGATGTCGGACTGTCCCAATCGGCCTGTTCGCAGCACCTTGCGCGGATGCGGGACGAGGGGCTCGTCGCCTACAGGCGCGAAAGTCAGACGCTCTGGTATTCGATTGCCGATGCAAGGGTCGAGACGCTCCTCGCCACTCTCTATCAACTCTACTGCAAGGATTGATGCGATGACCTGCCTTCCTCTCGACCCGTCCGAAGCCCGTGCCGCGATTGCGACAGGTGCACGCCTGATCGATATTCGCGGGACAGACGAATACGCGCGCGAACACATTCCGGGCGCCACGAACGTCCCGCTCGATCGGATCGACGAGCTCGCCAACGGCCCCTCACCGGTCATCTTTCACTGCCGTTCGGGGATGCGGACCGAAGCGAATGCCGAGCGCCTCGCAGCCGCGACGGGAGATGCCCCCGCTTACATCCTGACAGGCGGGATCGATGCCTGGCGCGTGGCGGGGCAGCCGACCGTGCTCGACAGAGGGCAACCGATCGAGATCATGCGCCAGGTGCAGATCGCGGCAGGAGCGCTTGTCCTGATCAGCGTTCTGCTCGGTTTCCTGTGGTCGCCCGCCCTATTCGGGCTGTCCGCCTTCGTCGGCGCGGGACTTGTCGTGGCCGGCGCGACCGGATGGTGCGGGATGGCCGAGATGCTGCGCGCGCTTCCCTGGAACCGGCGCGCGAACGTCTGACCCGGCCATGGACCTCGCCACCATCTTCGCCACGCTGATATCCGGCGGCGCCATCGGCCTCATTCTCGGGCTGGTGGGCGGTGGCGGGTCCATTCTGGCAGTGCCCCTGCTGGTTTATGTGGTCGGGATCGGATCGACTCACGCGGCAATCGGGACGGCGGCGGTCGCGGTCAGCGCCAATGCCCTCGTCAGCTTGGTCGGACACGCCCGTGCCGGAAATGTGAAATGGCGCTGCGCGAGCGTATTCGCACTGGCGGGAGTCGTCGGCGCCGCGATCGGCGCGGAACTCGGCAAGGCGTTCGACGGCCAGCGCCTCTTGGCGCTGTTCGGACTGCTGATGATCGGTGTCGGCATCTCCATGCTTCGCAAGCGCCGCACGGCATTGGCGCCCAATGTCCGCCTGACCCGCGAAAGTGCAGGAGCCCTGCTGCCTCGCCTGATCCCGATCGGCCTCGCTACGGGACTTGCGGCCGGGTTCTTCGGGATCGGCGGCGGTTTTCTTATCGTGCCGGGACTGATGCTCGCCGCCGCCATGCCGCTTCGATACGCCGTAGGCAGCTCGTTGATGGTTGTTACCGCGCTAGGGCTGACGACTGCCGGGTCCTACGCAATTTCCGGCCTGGTCGACTGGCCGATCACCGGCTTGCTGATCGCCGGAGGTATCTTCGGCACGGTATCGGGCATCGTCATCGGCAAGAAGCTTGGCGCGTGCGGAGGGTTGCTAGAGCGGGGATTCGCCATGCTCGTCATCGCGATCGGGGCCTATGTTGCGGTCGGTGCGATCTGAACGAGAAATCCCGGCGGCAGTTCTTCGCGCTTTGACAGTTAAAACCCGATTGTCTGCTCTCGGCCCAATGTCAGCCACCGACAAGAAAAATAGAATTCTTATATCGGCAAATCTCGAAAGGTGAGAAGTCACGGGGGGTAGGTGACAGCCATTGCGGCTCTGCGTGTGCAATGCGCATAGAATGGATTACGCCCTATTTCCTGATCTTATTGAAAAACTGGCTAAAATTGAGGCGCTAGGAAGATCGGTGCTGACCCCCGCCAGTGAAAACCTGGCTGAACTGAAGCGGCAGGCAGCGGCGGCCGGAAACGCCGTGCGCGTGACGAGAAGCGCTACGAATTGGGCGGTCTACTTCTGACAATCGGTTTCGAAAACATTGATTACTACGCGCTTTATGGTCTTATGGCCCATCCCGATCATCTGCTGAAATGGGCTATTGAAGCCCGACAGAGAAGCGCATCGCAGGACTTGGCGCGACTTATCGAGCAAATTTTCGATGACGATAGACGCGCTGAAAGATGCGCGGAGTGGGGCCGGTATCTATCATGGATACGCGTGCGCACCCTGTATGAGGCCGAGGTCACATCCTTCATCGCATCTGGAAAGACGGGCGAGAAACAGCTTTGGAGGCGCGATCCCGTTTCGTCCAAACAGCTTTATCTGATCGCGCAGATCTGCAGGCTGGAGGGTGTCGCAAACCCGAATTTCGCGAAGAAGGGAAACGCTTTCGACTGGCTGTATGCGAGAGGCGGCAATCCACGATACTTAAATCGCCCCGCTCCGTTACCGCTCGAGCTCTCATGATCGCAAGACCCGACAACTTCGCAGAAGCGATGGCGATGCTCCATCTTAAAGAAAGCGAATTCGAGCAAGCAGTCAAAGCGGTCGAAAATGCGTTGGCTCATGGGAAAACAGGCGAACAGGAGTTGAGCACCATGAACGAGATTGCGAGTGATCTCGCCGAACTCGCGGAACAAATCTCAGATCAAATCCAGAAAAAATTAGGATCTTTGTAGGCCGCGGACGCGATTGCTAGATTCTATGTTTACCCTGCAACGGCGAAATCCGAAGCCGAGCTGGAACATCAAAGGACCACCGACCAGATGCCGAAGAAAGAAATTCGCAGGACCAAGGCCGACCTGGCGCGGGAAGGGCACTATCACAACCGGGCGGCGACAGCGGACAAAAAGCATCCTGTCAAACCTCGATCGGACAAAGAGAAGGCCACAAAAAAAGCGAGCTCAAAAAAATCGCGAAAGAACGCTGTTTCTTTGGCGATCGATCATAGTCTTCTCAGCTCAGGTCTGAAGATACCGACGGATGTTTCGCAAACCATCGTTAACCTCGTCGATAAATTCAACCACGGATCGCAGAATACGTCGAGCCACTGTTCTTCGCTCTTTGATCAATCGATAACCTCGCTACGCAAGCTCCCTATCGGCCTCCTTGGGGAGAAAGAATGCATTCTTCCGGATGAACTTCTTCCGACGGGAGAGACAGAGATTGTGGCTCACTGCCGGTGGATGATCTCCGCTCAGGAATCAGACGACTACATCAATTTCGTTGTTTCTGGCTGGCCGTCCACCAGCGTCAAAAGACACGAAGTTCGAAAACGCTTCGGAACTGATCCGAAGGTAGGTTCTTCCCATCTTCACAAGCATGCATCCAATTTGGCGCGATTGGCGATCATTTCCGGTCGGCATCGGAGTGCGATGCAAATTCTACAAAACGCCGAAGCGGGATCAGAATTGGCAGCGGAGGATAGGCGGTTTCTGATCGCTGAGCACGGTCTTCTTTGGTGCGCGCACGACGTGCAGTTAATCGCAGCGCGGTCCGCGAAAGCAGAGCAAAACCCTCTGGAAGCGTTAGCCAGCACGAGCATGACCCAATTGAAGCCGGAGAACATCGCTAACCAGGCCCGTCGGCTTTTTATCATCCTCAAAAAGATCGTCGCCAACTACGCAACTTCGCTAGAGCATACGGGGGGTAAGCCTTTGGCAACGATCGACGAAATGCCAGAAACCATGCTTCCGCTGTATCGACAGATTGAAGCTGCAGCGAAATTCTACCGCATCAATCTGGCAAACTCGATCGGTCCACTCGACAGATTGATGGAATACATTCGAATAACGCCAATCCCGGGACACGAAATTTGGCGTCAAACGCTCGACAGCTCGGTTAGCGAAAACGGCCTCCCGAGTAGTTTCAATGCCTTATGGTTCTCTGGCCTCTCGATGACCCAAGCGGTTTCCGTTTCAATTCTTCGATATCTCAAAAGCGAACGGGAAATCTTGAATCTTCTTGATGAGGGCGATGGAGGGCATCCTCGAAGGCTGAGGAAGGATACCGCAATGTCTCCTTTCGATGCAGAAGAATTGGGCGCAAACTGGTTTACCGCGGCAAAGGATATGCTGTTCATGCTGCGGCGTGACATCTTGCAAGATAAGGATTTCAAGGACGAGGGTTATGATTACCCGGACCGTGAGCCAGCTGCAGGCCGGAATCCGATCCAAATTGCGAAAGCTTTCGTAGCCGAGAGAGGCCAACGCGCCATGACCGACCACGAGAGCGAGTTCGGAGATCCTAAGCGCACATTTTATCTGCTGGACGTCATCCCGGAACACCGGCTGGCTCTCTAATTAGCTCCCTACCTCGTAAGCAATTTCGGGAAGAGCGAATGCCGCAAGGGGGTAGGTGGCGCCTGCATTCCTTGGACACCGTCTAGCGCCGTCAGAATGAGACAGCGTCCTTTTGACAAACGAAAAGCAGTTCGACGATCATTTGGCCGAGTGATCGACGACGATCCTGCTTTTTCTTGTTTTCCTGAATTCGGCCGAAGCTGAAATGACAATAACCAGCTCGACAATTCGTCAAGCCAACCTTGCACGCGCTATTCGCGCAGTTCAAGCTTGCGGGCTTGAGATACAACGAGTGGAAATTAGCTCGAATGGCTCGGTCAGCCTCATAACCAGTTAAAATACTGTGGCAGAAATTTCTCCTTTTGATCAATGGAAGGAGAAGAAAAATGCGCGTTCGTCTTAAAGGTATTAACCGCGTCAAAAAGCGATTAGCCAATGGATCACAGGTCGTATACTATTACGCCTGGAAGGGAGGACCGAGACTGAAAGGGACTCCGGGATCGCCCGAATTTATCGACAGTTATAATTTGGCTTTAGAAAACCGCCGTGTCAAACCCGATGGACTTCTTCAGAGCGTGTTGAATAAATATCTTGCGTCTCCGATTTTTCTCGGACTAGCTGATAAAACACGGAGGGATTACAGCCGTCACATTCGCGCCATTGAAGATGACTTTGGAGATTTTCCGATTGCTGCGCTGAGCGATGACCAAGCCCGAGGAGAGTTTCTTGAGTGGCGCGATAAGATTGGTCTGAAAAATCCTCGTCAGGCAGACTACCGTTTCAGCGTCCTAGCGCGTATTCTCTCTTGGGCCGTCGATCGCGGGGTTGCCCCGGCGAACCCATGCAAGAATCCGGGCCGTCTTTATCACTCAGAACGCGTGGATAGCGTCTGGACAACCCAAGACGAAGCCGCTTTTTACGAGCGAGCTCCTAAGCACCTTCATCTGGCCCTCATGCTGGCGCTTTGGACCGGGCAGCGGCAAGGGGATTTACTCGCCCTAACATGGGCAGGCTATGATGGGAGGCGCATTCGCCTCAGGCAGAAGAAAACAAACAGGCGCGTAGTCATCCCCGTTGGCGCCCCACTTCGGCGTTCACTGGATGCTTTGAAATCGACGGTGAGCAGCCACATTAGTAACGCTTCGGATTTGAGCTCATCGACAGTCCTAACAACACAAAAGGGAAAGGCTTGGACTGAGGATGGTTTCAGAACGTCATGGAGCAAAGCATGCGCTAAGGCTGGCGTCGCTGATGTAACTTTCCATGACCTTAGAGGCACTGCGGTCACCAGGCTCGCATTGGCAGGGTGCACGTCGCCAGAGATCGCCACAGTCACTGGCCATTCGCTCAAGGACGTGAACGCCATCCTGGATGCCCACTATCTGAGCCGCGATTCGCAGCTCGCTGAAAGTGCCATCAAGAAGCTGGAGAAGAGGGTGGAATCTCCCAACTGAGCTCCCAACCGGCGGATTTGCTCCAACCGGAGAATGGATATTTTCTAGGAAAAACAATGGTGGACGCACTAGGGCTCGAACCTAGGACCCGCTGATTAAGAGTCAGCTGCTCTACCAACTGAGCTATGCGTCCACTGCAGACCATCCGGCTGCGATCCCCGAGTCGGGGAGGCGCTCATATAGCCGGGATTTCTCCGATGAAAAGGGGCTGCGCGCCGGTTTTGCGAAAAAGTTCGCATTCGCAGCGCCGCATTCAGCCCAGCATTCCCTTGCGGCCCTGCTGCCGGTTCCAGCGATAGACCATCATCAGCGTACCGATGCAGATCATGTTCGTCAGCATGGAGGATCCGCCATGGCTCATGAAGGGCAGGGGAATGCCGACGACGGGCGCAAGGCCCATCACCATCATCAGGTTGATCGCGACGTAGAAGAAGATCGTCGCCCCCATGCCTGCCGCCAGAAGCTTGGCGAACCGGTCGTTGGAATTGCGTGCGACCGACAGCGCCCAATACAGGATCAGCGCGAAGCAGCCGATTACCACGACGCCGCCGATGAAGCCCCATTCCTCGGCCATGGTAGCGAAGATAAAATCGGTGTGGGGCTCGGGCAGATAGTGGAGGTGGCTCTGCGTGCCTTCGTTGAAGCCCTTGCCGCTGAAACCGCCCGATCCGATCGCGATCTTGGACTGGGTGATGTGATAGCCATCACCCAGAGGATCGTTCTCGGGATCGAGGAAGGTGAAGACGCGGCGTTGCTGATAGGGCTGGAGCCCGAAGAAAAAGGCGAGCGGGGCGATCACGGCTGCGGCGGCCCCGGCCATCAGGAACCAGCGCAATGGCAATCCGGCCAGGAACATCACCACGCCCCCTCCGAAGGCGATGGCAAGCGAGGTGCCGAGATCGGGCTGGGCGAGGACGAGCATGATCGGGAGCCCAATGAGGATCCCGGCCGGTACGAGAGCGCGCCAGGTCCCGATCATTCCGACTGGAAGATCGCCGTAGAAGCGCGCCAGCACCAGCACGAGCGCGGGTTTCATCAGTTCGGACGGCTGCAACTGCATGAAGCCGAGATTGAGCCACCTCTGGCTTCCCCCGCCGACGAACCCGATCGCCTCGACGACGACCAGCAGGATCAGAACCAGCACATAGACCGGATAGGCGGCCAGCTTGACGATGTCGGGCGGGAACAGCGACAGCACGATCGCCATCACCAGAAACACGCCAAAGCGCAGCAGGTGCGATCCGGCATAGGGGTCGAGCGAGCCACCCGCGGCGGAATAAAGCACCAGCCCGCCGAACCCGATCAGGATGAAGAGCGGGAACAGCATCATCCAGGGCTGGCGTGCGACGGGTGTGGGTATCACGCTCATTGCGGGCGCGGCGTACCGGCTGTGGCAGGAGCGGGCGTGGGCGCATCGCTCGCCGCGGGCTGCGGAGCGGCAGGCGTGCCAGGCGCGGCGACCGAATCGGGAGGAGGCGTGTTGCTGCTGGGATTCGCCTCGTCACGCGGCGTGATCGGCGTATTCGCGATCTCTTCGCTCTGGCGCGCGGCGACGCGTGCTTCGGCTTCGACGAGGTCGAAAATCTCTTCATCGCGGCTCGGCGCGGGCGGCACGGCTTCGCCGGCGGCGGTGGCATAGGCGATGTATTTGCGGGTCAGCCGCTCCTGCGCGGTACCGCCCCATTGTTCTTCCAGAGCGCGCAGAGCGTCCATCCCCTTCTGCGGATCGAACATGAAGGTCATCACGTCGCGCGCGATCGGATAGGCTGCGCCGGACCCGCCGCCATGCTCGATCACGACTGCGCCCGCATATTTCGGTTTGTCGAAGGGGGCGAAGAATACGAACAGGCCGTGGTCGCGATATTTCCACGGGCCGGATTTACCGTCCGACTTGCTGAGCGAAACCACCTGCGCCGTGCCGGTCTTGCCCGCCATCAAAATGTCGTCGAACGGCAAGCGCCCGCGCCCGGCGGTGCCGGGGCCGTTGACGACGTCGCTCATCGCCTGGCGGACATAGGCGACGTGATCTTCGGGGAAATCGATCTGGTCGGCTCCGGTGCTCTTGTTCGAGCGGGTGAGGCGCGGATTGAGGTGGCGACCGGTCGCGAGACGCGCCGTCATCACGGCGAGCTGGAGCGGATTTGCAAGGTAATAGCCCTGTCCGATCGAGGCATTGGCCGTGTCGTAGGCCTGCCATTCTCGATCGTATTTTTCTTCCAGCCATGAAGGCGAAGGCACGGTACCGTAGAACTGGCTGATGACAGGCAGATCGAACTGCTTGCCCATGCCGATCGACTTGGCAAAATCGGCCACCTTGTCGAAGCCGACTTCCAGCGCCATGCGATAGAAATAGCTGTCGCAGGATTGGTAGATGCCCTTGGCCATGTCGACCTGGCCGTGATTGCCCCAGCAATTGAAGAAGCGATTGCCGATCCGAACGCCGCCCCCGCAGGTGATGGTGCGGTTGGGATCGATTCCGGCCTTCAGGAAGGCCATGCAATGCATCGGCTTGACGGTGGACCCGGGCGGATAGAGGCCTTTCAGCACCTTGTTGCGCAGCGGAACGCGATCGTCGTCGCGCAGCATGGCGTATTCCACGCGCCCGATCCCTTGCGAAAAGCTGTTGGGATCGAAGCTCGGCATGGAGGACATGCACAGGATGTCGCCGTTCTCGCAATCCATGACGACGCACGATCCGCTTTCAAGCCCGATGCGGCGCGCGGCATAATCCTGCAACGGCCCATCGATGGTGAGGCGGATGGGATCGCCCTGAATATCTTCGCGCGTTTCCAATTCCTGCACGATGCGGCCGGACGCGGTCACTTCGACCCGTCGCGCGCCCGGCACACCGCGCAGATCCTGCTCGAACTGACGCTCCAGCGCGTCCTTGCCGATCTTGAAGCCGGGCGTGATCAGGAGGGGATTGCCCTCTTCCTCGTATTCCTCGGCATTGGCGGGGCCGACATAGCCGATCAGATGGCCGACAGCCGGGCCGGTCGGATAGTGTCGGGAAAAGCCCCGCTGGGGGACGACGCCGGGCAGGTCGGGCAGGCGCACGCTGACGGCGGCGAAATCCTCGTAATCGAGGCCGCTCGCGATCTCGACGGGCTGGAATCCGGCGGCGTCCTCCACGCGCTTCGTCACGTCGGCCATGGCCGCTTCGTCGAGGCGCAGGATGCGGCCCAGCGCGCTCAGCGTACCGGAGGCATCCACCAGCTGGTCGGGGATGACATCGACCCGGAAATCCGCGCGGTTGGAGGCGAGGGGCGCACCGTTGCGATCGAGGATCCACCCGCGGCGCGGCGGGATCAGCGACAGATTGACGCGGTTGCTCTCGCTTTCGAGCTCGTACCGCTCGTTCTCCGCAATCGCGATATAGCCCATGCGTGCGGCGAGCAGCGTGCCAATCCCGCCCATCGCCCCGGCGACCAGGAAGCTGCGTCGCTTGAACGCATTGTCCAGCATCGAAGCGGTGGTGGGCTGTCCCTTGCGCGATCCGAGTTTCATACCGCCGCTCAGCCCAGCTTGCGCCAGCGCGTCAGGCGCTTGCGATCGAGGAAGGCCACGAACAGCGCGACCAGGGGAAAAAGGAGGATCGAAAGAACGATTTGGGGCACAAGCGCAATCAACATGGGAAGAGAGGGTTCGCCGCCGGAAAACAGCATGGCCGCCAACAGATACACGGGCAGGATTAAACCGGCGGTGAACCAATCCTGCGCGAAGCTGCGCCAGGGGAAGCGCGTTTCGATCACTTCGACTGCGATCATGGCGAGCGACCAGAGCAGGGCGGCGCTGCCGAGAGGCTGGCCGCTGAACAGATCGTCGAACAGGCCAAGCGGGAAGCCCGCCCATACCGGCAGCAGGCCTGGCCGTACGAGGCGCCAGCCGATGAGCATGAGAAATCCCAGCGGCGGCACGATCGGCAGCGCGCTGGCGATCACGATCAGCGGCAGGACCGAAGCCAGCATGATCGAGAGATACGGTACGCCATTTGCCAGGACGGTCGAATGCGAGCGATTGATGCGGCTGCCATAGGCATCGCTGCGGGAGCGGGGGTTCATCCGCTCCATTATTCGCCCAGTTCGCGTTCGATCGGCGTCCGCGATCCGCGCAGCGCGGCAGGCTCGAATATCGGCAGGACCGACACGAAATCGGCGGCCGCGGGATCGGTCACGATGCGGGCGAGTGCGCCGTCGTCGGTGATTTCGGTCGCGATGGCGACGGCGATGCCGGGCTGATAATACCCGCCCGCGCCGCTGGTGACGAAGAGGTCACCCTTCTCGATCGGATTGATGCCGAGATTGATCAGCCGGATACGGATCAGGCCGTCGCCGCGTCCTTCGGCGAAGGCCACGACTTCGTCTTGCGCGCGGCGCACCGGCAGCACGCTTTCGCTGTCGGTGAGGAGAAGAACGCGCGAGCTGCGATCGCCGACCTCGAGGATGCGGCCGACCACCCCGCGCGGGGACCGCACCGGCATACCCACGCGCACCCCATCCTCGGCACCCGCGCCGAGATAGGCGAAGCGCCGCGTGCTGGCGGATGTGGCGCCGATCAGCCGGGCGGTGGCGACCGGCTTCGTGTCGGTGTTCTGCAGGGACAGCAGCGATTTCAGCCTGCGGTTCTCCTGCTCGACCGCCTGCGCTTCCTTCAGGCGAATGCGCGCGATTTCCACCTCGCGCTTCAATTGCGCATTCTGCGATCCGGCGCGCAGATAGCCGCGCACGGCCTGGTAGAAGCTTTTGCTTTCCGTTCGCCCGGTGGCGACCGTGCGGGTGGCGGGCGCCACCGCGTCGTTCGCCTCGCCCCGCAGGCCGGAAAGGAATTGCGGCTGCCAAAGCGACAGGCCGAGCAGGATCGCACCCACCAGCGCGCCAGCGCCGGCAGCGATATAGCCCGTGAAGAGGCCGTATTGCGCCCTTCGCGAATAGCTCGAACGCCGTTGCCCGGTCGGCGCCATCGCGGCCGTGCTCCCCTACTACTTCAAGCGCGGCCTAAGCCGTCATCAAAACGCCGCGATAGATTTCGTCTTCCATCGCACGGCCTGTGCCCAGCGCCACGCAGGAGAGCGGATCTTCTGCAATGGTGACGGGAAGGCCGGTCTCTTCGCGCAGATATTCGTCGAGACCCTGGATGAGCGCGCCACCGCCGGTCAGGACGATACCCTGATCGACGATATCGGCGGCGAGTTCGGGCGCGGTGTTTTCCAGCGCGATACGGACGCCTTCAACGATGGCCCCGATCGGTTCCGACAGGGCTTCTGCGATATGGCCCTGATTGATCGTGATTTCCTTGGGCACGCCGTTGACGAGGTCGCGCCCCTTGATGGTGATCGCTTCGCCGATGCCGTCTTCCGGCGCCACGGCGATGCCGTAATCCTTCTTGATCCGTTCCGCCGTAGCATCGCCGATCAGGAGATTGTGGTGGCGGCGGACATAGCTGACGATCGCTTCGTCCATCTTGTCGCCCCCGGTTCGCACCGAAGTGGTGTAGGCGAGACCGCGCAGGCTGAGCACCGCGACTTCGGTCGTGCCGCCGCCGATATCGACGACCATCGATCCGACGGGCTCGGTCACCGGCATGTCCGCGCCAATCGCGGCGGCCATGGGTTCGAGAATCAGGAAGACCTGGCTTGCGCCTGCGTTCGATGCGGCGTCGCGGATCGCGCGGCGTTCGACGCTGGTCGAGCCCGACGGAACGCAGATCGTGATTTCGGGATAGCGCATCAGGCTCTTGCGGCCATGCACCTTGCGGATGAAGTGCTTGATCATCTCTTCGGCGATTTCGATGTCGGCGATGACGCCGTCGCGCAAGGGACGGATCGCTTCGATGCTGTCCGGGGTCTTGCCCATCATCATCTTCGCATCGTCACCCACCGCCTTCACGCGCTTGACGCCGTTCAGCGTTTCGATCGCGACGACCGACGGTTCGTTGAGAACGATGCCCTGATCCTGAACATAAACCAGCGTGTTGGCGGTGCCGAGATCGATCGCCATGTTCTGCGAGCCGAACTTGAAGAGATTGTTCCAGAAGCTCATTCTAACCCGATTCCATAAGTGGATAAGGGCCTTACGCCTCGATTCTACGAGAGTTCCGACCCGATTGTGACAGCGGAGCGGTGGCCTTAGCGAAGGTGTGGCGAAAATGCCAAAACATTCACGGGCTCCTGCCGGGGAAATCTGCGCGCCCGGCCTCGAAATCGCGGCGCTTCGTCGCTAGCTTGCGCGGCTCGCCATGCCGATCATACGCCGCCTCCCCGAAACGCTCGTCAATCGCATCGCTGCGGGCGAGGTTGTGGAACGCCCCGCAGCGGCGCTTAAGGAGCTGGTCGAGAACGCCATCGATGCGGGCGCGACGCGGATCGCGATCAAGCTGGTCGAAGGCGGGCTTGGCTCGCTGGAAGTGACCGATGACGGGTGCGGCATGACACCCGACGAGATGGCGCTGGCGCTCGAACGCCACGCGACCTCGAAATTGCCCGACGAAGCTATCGAACAAGTTGCCACTCTAGGCTTCCGGGGCGAGGCGCTGCCGTCGATCGCCAGCGTGTCGCGCTTCACGTTGGAAAGCCGCCCGCGCGCCTCGGAGCAGGCCTGGCGCAAGGTGGTCGATCACGGCGCCATCGTGGCGGACGAGCCCGCTGCGCTGCCGCCGGGTACGCGCGTGCGGGTCGAACAGGTCTTCGCCAAAGTGCCCGCGCGGCGCAAATTCCTGCGGACGCCGCGCAGCGAATATGCCGCCTGCCTCGACGTCGTGCGCCGTCTCGCCATGGCGCGGCCCGATATCGGCTTCACGCTGGAACACGGAGAACGGCGCATCCTGGCACTCCAGCCGGACGAGGCGATTGCCGATCGCGTGGCGCAGGTCGTCGCCCGTGAACTCAAGGACAATGGCGTCGCCATCGAGCTGGAGCGGCCGGGCGAGGCGGGGCCGATCCGCCTGTCCGGGATAGCGGGCCTGCCGACCTACAATCGCGGTATCGCTGATCATCAATATCTGTTCGTCAATGGGCGCCCGGTGAAGGACCGGCTGCTGACCGGCGCGGTGCGCGGGGCCTATGCCGACATGCTTGCGCGCGATCGGCACGCAGTGCTGGCCCTGTTCTTCGACCTGCCGCCGGAAGATGTCGATGTGAACGTCCACCCGGCCAAAACCGAAGTGCGGTTCCGCGACGCGAACGCGGTTCGCGGCTTCATCGTGTCGGGCCTGCGGCAGGCCTTGGCGAGCGAGGATCGGCGCAGCGCGCAGACGCCCGATCGCGGCGCGATGGCGCGCTGGACGAGCGAGCCGGGACAGGGGGAGGCAATGCGCGACGAACCGTCGCCTGCGCTTGCATCGATCTTCGGCGGCCGCGACTGGTCCGCGCCCTCCCGTTCGGTGGCGGAGGCGGGTGCACCGTGGCGCGGGGTAGAGAACGATACCATCGCGGCGCCGTATGGGCGCGCTGAGGAAGCAGCGCCGATCGCGGAGAAAGACCGCGACTTTCCGCTGGGCGTGGCGCGCGGCCAGGTGGCCAATACCTACATCGTCGCCGAGGCGAAGGATGGGCTGGTCCTCGTCGATCAGCACGCCGCGCACGAGCGCCTGGTGCTGGAGCGTCTGCGCGCGGCGGGCGCGGAAGACGCCGTTTCGCGCAGCCAGGCGCTGTTGATGCCCGACGTGGTCGAACTGGACGAGACCGCCTGCGACCGGCTCGAAGATGCCGCCGACGGTCTTGCGCGCTACGGCCTCGTGATCGAACGCTTCGGCCCCTCGGCCATGCTGGTGCGCGCGGTCCCCCATTCGCTGAAGCAGGGCGATCCCGAAAAGCTGCTGCGCGATATCGACGACGATCTGGTCAAACACGGCGAAGCGCTGCTGCTCGGCGAAAAGATCGACCTCGTCCTCGCCAACATGGCCTGCCACGGATCGGTCCGCGCGGGCCGCGTCATGCGTGTCGACGAGATGAACGCCCTCCTGCGCGAAATGGAACGCACCCCGCGCTCGGGCCAGTGCAATCACGGGCGGCCCACCTGGGTCAAGCTGTCGATGGAGGATGTGGAGAAGCTGTTCGGGAGGAAGTGAGGCGCTGAACTTTCTTCGTCGAATTGCGACTTGCAGAGTTTTCTAGTCAAAAGCGGACGGTCGGCAAACGACCCCATTGCGGACACTCCAATTCACTTGGCTGATTGGTCCAGTTGGCTGTCAAAATACTGTGCCAGCATCTCTTCCCGACGACTGACAGCCGAGATGTGGAGGATGATTGTTTCGCTCAATTCGAGGTCGGGATGGTCTGCACAGAAACCGGCGAACCAGAAGGCTTCTGAAAGTGGCTCCTTGGCGTGCCATGTTGTCATGATGTGGTCTTTATCCGGCACCTTACCGAAATCGAACGCTTCTAAATTGGCCCAATCCACACTGTCGTGCCATTCTTCGCACGAGCAACCCCAAGCGATGACGTAGCGCGCTCCGATAGACCAAATCCAGTTGGCAACTCGGTTGCGCCATTCATCTGGCACTTCTTCCTCTGCAACAATAACCAGCCGATAGGACTTCGCTTCGAGCGAAGGGGGCTGTTGGCCCTGTTCAAGTTGTAGGTATTTTGGAGCCATCGCTCTGTCATATCAGAGGATTGGGTAGCGGCAATGTCCGCTTCCCACCCCAAACCGGCCATTCGGAAGCTCTGCTGCGATGTTAGAAGCAGACAGGCGGCTATTGTTCGCAATGCTATAAAAGCGGTCTAACTGCTTACGACCCCATTGTAGCCATAGCGCGGCTGTGAGACCGGACTTCATGACAAAACACTGCTGTGAAATGATGCGCACCAATGTCGAGAACATATGCGACGAGCATTCGGACCGATTTGAGTGCCCGGACTGCCTCATCCATCACTCGAAAACGCGGGATAGTTACGGACTCATCATCCATGATGGTGGGGCATCCGTCATCACGATTTCGCACTGCCCCTGGTGTGCCACCAAGCTTCCAAACGGCTTGGACTAATTGTCCGCTTTCCACCCCAAATCGGACGTACAGTTCTCAGCTCGGCTAGCCGGTAAGCCGACATTCGCCCCGGCTCACCTTTCTTTCCTTACGAGCTTTCTTCCTTGCTCCGGTCGATTCAAAATGGTCTCTGCATTCGGACCACCGATCGCTGCTTACTTCGATGGCAGACTCGGAATAATCGCTCGGGAGACAATCATGCGCGCACCGATTCTCTTGCTGGCTCTGGCCGTTGCAGCCTGCGGGGCGGAACAGAGTCCGGAGGAGAAAGCGGCCAGCGATGCGGCGGCTTCGGCGGAGATCCGCGCGGCGAACGTGCCGCCGCCCATTCCTGTGACGCTGGAGCCGATCGCCTATTCCGATATCGAGGCGAACGATCTGATCGGGATCGGGTGCAGCTTCGCCCTGGCGCGCGAGGCCGATGCGGCGATGGCGGTGACGATGGTGGAGGCGGCTTACGTGAAGCAGGATAACGAAATCCAGCGCCTGGCCCCCGACATGGGCAGCGCCGAAATGCCCTTCGGTACGCGTGCCCATTACGATGGAACCGCATTCGGGCTCGAAATAACGATGCGCGGGGATGGCGAACCGATCGGGGGCGAGACCACGCTTTACGATGCCGCGCTGACCTTGCGCGACGGGCGGGACCGGATCGTCTATCAGCGGGAAGGTGTGGCGCGCTGCGGCAGTTGAGCCGTCACTCCACTGGTGTATCGGGATCGCGCACCCGGATAAGGCCATTGCTGACCATTTCGAGCACCAGGACATCGTCCTGATTGAAAGTGCTCACCCGGCTCTTGAAAAGGCCCATATCGGGGCGTGACTTGCTGCGGCGCTTCTCGATCACTTCCGTCTCGCAGCGCAGCACGTCGCCCGGATAGACCGGTTTCACCCAGCGCAGCTGATCGATCCCGGGCGAGCCGAGACCTGCCTGTTCGACCACGGACATGTTTTCGACCAGCATCCGCATGGTCATGGCGCAGGTATGCCATCCGCTGGCGGATATGCGCCCGAAATGCGTCTTCGCCGCCGCCTCGTCGCTGAGGTGGAAGGGCTGGGGGTCGAACTTCTCGGCGAAGTCGCGCACCGCATCGGCCTCGACCTCGTAGCGGCCGAAGCTCTGCCGGGTGCCCACTTCGATTTCTTCGTAATACAGCATGGTTCGGGAAATGCCCCGGAATGCGGGCCGGGGCAATATCCAAACTTAACGTAGGTGTATCGCGCGCATCACCGGGCCGAGCCGTTCGGAGCGTCCGAGCCATTCGAGCTGGGTGCGCGCGGTCACCTCATTGATTGCCGTCTGGGGAATGGCGCCGCCGCTGACCGGCACTCTCAAGGGCCGGGTGCCCGGCGCCAAGGCCATGGTGCCCGCGATCGCGCGCGGCACATCCATCGGGTCGGCGCTTCGGCCCGAACCGTCCTCGGTCCCCATATTCGCGACCACTTCGGGATAGCCGCTCGTGTGGATGTCCTCGGCGCGGTTCTTCAGGGCGCCGGTATAGATGTTGCGGTTGACCCAGACCTCGGTCGGATAGCCGCCGGGTTCGATGATGGTGACATCGATATTGTGAGGCACGAGTTCGTAGGCGAGCTGCTGGCCCATCGCTTCCAGCGCGAATTTGGTGGCGCTGTAATGGCCGCCATGGGGCACGATCACGCGGCCTAATTGGCTGGAAATCTGGAAGATCTGCCCCGCACCCTTCGCGCGCATTCCCGGCAGCACGGCGCGGGCCATGCGGTGGCAGCCGAAGACATTGGTATCGAAGGCGAGCATGGTCGCCGCCATGTCCTGAACCTCGACCGGGCCGGAAATGCCGATTCCGGCATTGTTGATCAGCACGTCGATCGGACCGCCATTGATCCGCTCCGCCTCGGCGACGCCCGCGGCGACTTGATCGTCCGATAGAACGTCGATCTCGATCACCTGCAGGTCGAGATTTTCTTCGCGCGCGAGCTTTATCAATTCCTCTGCTTCGGGACGCGGCAGGTTGCGCATGGTGGCGAATACCCTCGCGCCGAGGCGGGCGTAATGTTCCGCGCCCAGCCGCCCGAAGCCGGAGGAGCAGCCGGTGATCAGGATCGACTTGCCCGATAGCTCGGCAGGAATCTGCACCGCGTCGGACTGCGCGCGTGAAGACGTGGCGGCGAGGGCGGTGGTAGCGGCTGCTCCGGCAAGCAGAGTACGGCGGGTGAGGGCGGTCATGGTCGGGTCTCCTTCGCGCGGGAATCTATCGGATTATCGCTTGCATGTCAGCGCGATGGGGCGAAAGCATGGCGGCGATGATGCGAACCGTTCTTCTTTCGACCGCCTTGCTCGGTGTGGTGCTGGCTCTTTCAGGGTGCGAAACCACGAATGAGGATGAGTGGGCGGGTGGGGCGCGCAAGCCCTTCCATCAGGCGGAACAGACCTGCGAGGCGCAGGCCGCTCGGATCGCGGAAGAAAGCGCCCGGCCCGCTTTCTTCACCGGATGCATGCAGGCGTTCGGATGGACCCGGCGCGCGGGCTAGCCCTGCATCCGCATTGCGACGTCGCTCATGAAGCGAACGTCCTCGCCCGCCGCCAGCCGATCCGCTTCGCTGCCGATCGCGGCGAGCATCTGGACCAGATCGTCCTGCTCGGCCTTGGCGTAATTTCCGAGGACGTGCCCGGTCACCCGGTCCTTGTGACCCGGATGGCCGATCCCGATCCGGACACGCCGGAAATCGGGGCCGAGATGCTTGTCGATGCTGCGAAGGCCGTTGTGGCCCGCCAGCCCGCCGCCGGTGCGGACCTTGACCTTGAAGGGCGCGAGGTCGAGCTCGTCATGGAACACGGTCAGCGCATCGGTGTCCAACTTGTAAAAGCGCAACGCTTCGCCGACGGCGCGACCGCTCTCGTTCATAAACGTCGCCGGTTTCAGGAGCAGCACCTTTGCAGTGCCGATGCGACCCTCTTGCACCCAGCCGGAGAACTTCTTCTGCGCCGGGCCGAACCCGTGCATTTCCGCGATCACGTCGCAGGCCATGAAGCCGATATTGTGCCGGTGCATCGCATATTGCGGTCCGGGATTGCCGAGGCCGGTCCAGATTTGCATGCAGGGCTGCTACATCAAGCGAGCGCGTCGAGAAAGTCCTGCGCGACACGCGGTTGTTCGAACCGGTGGACTGTGCCGGCAAAGGCGGCGAGGCGGCGTTTTATGGCAGGGGTCTTGCGACGGCGAAAGCGCGCGACATAGTGGAAAAAGGCCGGATCGAACCGCTCTGGACAGCCGGGCGGGGCATCGGGCCGCACGGTGCCGTGCAGCGTGGCGATGCGGCGAAACAGGCGGCTCAGGCAGACCAGCGTCGGATAGTCGAGCAGGATGGCCGTGTCGGCCCGCGCCAGCCTCCGGTCCAGGCTGCTGCCGAAATTTCCGTCGAT
>NZ_LWFF01000277.1 GCF_001635685.1 Erythrobacter sp. HI0063 | reverse complement strand
TCGGTGAACACGGCGGTCGGCAGGATGCTCCCATCGGCGAGGCGGGGGAGGAATTTGCGCTTCTGCTCCTGCGTACCGTTGGCAAGGATCAATTCTCCGGCAATTTCCGAGCGCGTCCCCAGCGAACCGGCACAGATCCATCCGCGCGACAATTCTTCCGAAACGAGACACATCGCCAGCTTGCCGAGGCCGAGGCCGCCGTGCTCCTCCGGAAT
>NZ_LWFF01000276.1 GCF_001635685.1 Erythrobacter sp. HI0063 | reverse complement strand
ATTTCACGCCCCTCGCGGAAGAAAGAAATTTAAGCGTCATTTGAGGATCCTGATCTTCGCGCGGACATCTCATTCGGCCTCTGTCATCGCTTCCCCCATCGCATTCGTGATATTTCAAAGATCATCTCAATCTAGCGTAAGAGGCTTTTGCTTTCTTCCGACGGGTATGAAAAATCTTTTGAGTTCCTCAATCGGAAGATGGGCAGAAATAGCAAATCTTTTTGTGAACTCAAGAAGATCGACTTCGGAAGCATAAAAGTTGTGACGAACTATATTACGCGGACCGCTAGGAGACCCCTTTGGCCCATCTTTAAGAGACCC
>NZ_LWFF01000275.1 GCF_001635685.1 Erythrobacter sp. HI0063 | reverse complement strand
GTTCGAAAGGGAGGACCGCCGCTATCAAGCGCGGCGTCCCGTGACCAGCCCGCGCGCGATCCTCAATCGGCGATCACGATCGAAATGCGTCGGTTGCGCGGATCGGTCGGGTCGTCCTTGATCAGAGGTTCGGTATCCGCGACGCCTTCGATCCGGCGGAAGCGTCCGTCCGCGACGCCCTGGCGCATCAACGCCTGCCGCGTGGCTTCGGCCCGCCCTGCCGAAAGCGACCAATTGTTGACCCGCGTCGTATCGCGATACTTCAACGCATCGGTATGGCCGCGAACGATCACTTCGCCCTTTTCGGGCGCCACGGCCTCTCCGATCAGATCGAGCAATTCGCGCGCATCCGAAGTCAAGACGGTCGTGCCGAGCGCGAACATCGAAAAATCGGCATCGTCGACCAGATCGATCCGGATCCCCTCGGTCGTGTCGACCATGCGGACCTGGCGCATCAGTTTCTTGAGATGCTCCTTCTTCGCAAGACGCTCCTGAGCACGGTCTTCGATGCGCTTGATCTTGCCGGCGCCTTCCTTCGGGCCGCCAGTCGCATCGCGGGGGACGGTAAGCGTCTTGGTTCCCGTCTGTCCGGCGGCGTGGGGGTAATTGTCGACATCGGTCAGCGACGAGCCGCCGAGAATGCCATCCGCGCCCGCGCTCTGTTCCTTGGTCTTGACCAGAGTGGGCGTGAAATAGTCGGCGAGGCCCTTGCGCTGGTCTTCGGTAGTCGCGCCGAGCAGCCACATCAGCAGGAAGAATGCCATCATAGCCGTCACGAAGTCGGCATAGGCCACCTTCCACGCGCCGCCATGATGCCCGCCTTCGACGACGGTAATCTTCTTGACGATGATCGGAGCGGGATCGTTGCGCCCCTCGGACGCGCTGGCCATCTCAGCGGCCCCTGAGCGCGTCGAGCAGTTCGTTCAGCCCGGGGCGGATATGATGGCCGAGGCCCGAGCGGGCGGATTCCACCACCAGCGGCTGGGGATGGCCATAGAGCGAGGCGATGATCACCTGCTTCACCGCGTGGAAGATCATCTCGTCCTGTTCGAGCACCTGCTTGAGGCGGCCCGCCAGCGGCGCGACGATCCCGTAAGCGAGCAGCACGCCGAGGAACGTCCCCACCAGCGCGGCGCCGATCATCTTGCCGAGCACGGCGGGCGGCTGATCGATCGAACCCATCGTCTTCACCACGCCGAGAACGGCCGCGACGATGCCCAACGCGGGCAGCGCATCCGCCAGCGTCTGAAGCGCATGCTGCGGCTCGTGCAGTTCATGGAAATGCGTCTTCATCGCATTGTCCATCACCTCTTCCACGGCATGCACTTCGAGCGTGCCGGACGAGACGACCAGCAAGGTCAGCGTGTCGCTGATCAGATGGACCAGCGGCTTGTTGGCGAGGATATTGGGGTATGCGCTGAACATAGCGGAATTTTCCGGCTCGGTGACATGGCTTTCCAGCGCGACGGGGCCATCGTTCTTGAGCAGCTTCATCAGCTGGCTGGTCAGCGCGATCGCATCGATATGGTCCTGCTTGGTATGCTGCGGCCCCTTGAAGATCTTCTTGAAAGCCGCGCCGATCGCTTTGAGATGATCGAGCGAATTGCCCGCGATCATCGCGCCGATCGCGGCGCCGCCGATGATCAGCATTTCGAACGGCATCGCCTTCATGACGGGGCCCAGCGAGCCGCCGCTGATGGTGAACCCGCCGAACACCATGACGAGCAGAACGACTATTCCGATGATCGCGTACACTGGACTAACTCCATCAATCTATTGGTCGGCCCGCGCGATCAGCGCAGCATCGAGAAAAGCGAAAGGTTCGAAAGCTTTACGAAGCTGGCCTGCGTGGCTTCGAGCACGGTGAGGGTTTCCTGAAGTCGCGTCATGGTAAGCGCGATATCCGCCCCGCCCACATCGCCCTGTTCGGCGGCGACGCGTTCGGAATTCTTCTCGCGCCGCTCGTCCATCAGATCGACCCAGTTGAGCCGCGAACCGATCATGGTCTGCGCCGTGGTGACCTTTTCCAGACCGACATCGAGCGACCCGAGTGCCGCCGAACTCGCATCCGAGGCCGCCGTACCGCCCGCATTCAACGCGGCGGCGAGATTGCCGAATACCTGGAACAGGTCGGTCGCGCCATTGGCGTCGGTAAATTCGAAAACCTGCGGCCCGGTCAGCCCGGGCGTCACGGTCTGGCCCTCGCCGATTTCGAGCGGATCGACGGTATTCGTGCCCACGAAGGTCGCCACGCCGGCAATATTTTCGTAGGCCGCACCGCTCGCCTGCCCGCCCAGCAGCGCGTGCCCGGCGGCATTGCGACCGTTGGCGAGCAGCAGGAGATTTTCAGAAAGGGTGCCGATTTCGGCACCGATCGCGGCGCGCTGTTCGTCGCTCAGCGTCTGGTTGCTGCCCTGCACGGCCAGTTCGCGCACGCGGATCACGATATCGGCGACCGAATTCAGCGCCTGATCGGTGAGTTGAAGGTCGGCCTGGGCGAGCTGGGAATTGCGATTGTCGACTTCGGCCAGGCGTTCGCCGCGCGCCAGTGTGCGAAGGCGCGCCGCGGCCACGGGATCGTCGGACGAGCGTTCCAGCTTTTCGCCGCTGCCGATCATCTTCTGCAGGGACTCGGCGCGATTGCGCAGCGTGCCGATCTGGCTCGAACTGCGCTCGTAGAAGGCTCCGGTGCTAAGATTGATCATCGGCCGATTCCAAGCAGAGTGTCGAAGATGTCGCTGGCGGTCTGCATCGCCCGGCCCGAAGCCTGAAAGGCCTGCTGGAACCGGATCAGATTGGCCGCCTCGGTGTCGAGATCGACGCCGGCTTGCTGTTCGAGCGAGATGCGTGCGGTGGACGCGATCGTTTCCAGCGCGCTCTGCGTGACGGTGCGGCCCGAAACCTTGCTCGACACGTCGAACAGCAGGCTGCTGAAGCCTTGGATCGGGTCGTTGGTTTTCAGCTCCTGGCGCAGCGCGTCGAGATTGCTGGCATCGCGGCTGCCTGCGGGCGACCCGGCAGGCGCGGTGGCGAGGCCCGCGCCGCTCTGCAGCGCGACCTTGAGCGTACCGGCGGTGGTTCCGGAAAAGAGCGGCTGGCCAGGCGATCCGTCGAGCGCAGCGCCGTTCGCCTGCGCGGCGTTGAGCGTGGTGGCGAAGCCGTTGGCCAGATCGTCCAGCCGGATGCGGACGGCGGCCAGATCGGTCAATGCCAGGGAAGCGCCGCCGAGGCTGCCGCTGGTCGGTTTCGTTTCCTGCCCACCGATTTCGAAGACCGGAACGCCATCGACATATTCGCGGATTTTCAAGGTCTCGGCGGCGCCGCCATTGACGAAGCTGCGCGCCGGATTGGTGCCGAGCGATACCGCCACGGTCCCATCGGCGCTGAAACTGGTGGTGATCGAGGTGAGGCCCGAAAGCCGTTCAAGCATCAGGTCTCGCTGGTCGAGCAGCGAGGCGCGATCGCTCGATCCCGGCCCTGCGCGGTTCATCCGCAGATTGATCCGCGCGATTTCCTGGCCGATGATGTTCGCTTCGCTCACTTCGGCTTCGGCGTCGAATTGCAGGCCGTTGCGCACCGCATCGAACCCGTCGGCGGTGATGTTGAACTTGGCGGCCAGCGTTTCGGCCTCGCCCAGCACCGCCGCGCGTCGCGCGGGATCAACGGGATCGCCCGCCAATTGCTGGAGCGATGCTTCGAATTCGACCATCGCATCGTAGACGCCCGACTGTTCGAGCGCGCTTTCCATGTTGCGCAGGCCCTTCAGCTCGATATCCGCGCGCGCCAGATCGCCGCCCGTCCGGCGAACCTCGCCCTGTAGGAACGGATCGGCATTGCGCCGGATTTCGGCGATGCGCGCGCCCGATAGCGAGATGTCACCGACCCGGCCTACCCCGCCCGCGGCGGAAACCTCCTCCAGCCGCAGGCTGCGGCGCGAATAGCCGTCGCTCGACGCGTTGGCGATATTCTGCGCCGTCACGTCGAGCGCGCCGCGCGCAGCGCGAGCTCCGCTGACTGCAATGGAGAGAAGGTCTGATGCCATCAGCTATCATCCTGCGGCAGGAAACGAGAGAGCTGGCGCTCGATCGCTTCGGCGAAACCAAGTTGTCCCGATTTCGAGACGATGTCGGCGAATTGCGAATCACGCATTTCGGCAAACGTCTTTTCGCCTTCACCCCCGAATAAATCGTTACCGCCGAAATCCGTGGCGCGGGCGCTGGACAGCATCTGGCGCAGCAGGATCGCCTCGAAGGCCTGCGCGGCTTCCTTCAGCCCCTCTTCGGGAGGCTTGATCGGATCCGCCGTCGAAAGCGGTCCTGCTGCCGGAGAAAGGCCGATCGGACTCATATGATCACCAGTTCCGCAGTCAGCGATCCGGCCTGCTTCAAGCCTTCCAGGATCGCGACCAGATCGGCGGGGCTGGCGCCCAGCGCGTTCAGTGCGTCCACCACTTCGGCGAGCGAGGCGCCCGGACCGATCCCGGTGACGTAGCTGCCTTCCTGGCGCGCGGTGATCGTGGTGTCGTCCTCGATCGCGGTCTGGCCGTTGGCGAAGGGCGCGGGCTGGACGATCTGTGGGTTCTCGTCGATCCGCACCACCAGGCTGCCATGGCTGATCGCGGCAGGGGCAAGGCGCACGGCGCTCGAAATCACGATCGTGCCGGTGCGGCTGTTGATGACGACCTTGGCGGCGCGTTCGGCGGGCGAGACGTCGAGCATCTCGATATTCGCCATCAGCCCGGCGCGGGTATCCGCTCCGGTCGGCATGGCGAGCGCCAGCGTGACGCCGTCCTCGATCCGCGCCATGCCGGGATAGGCGGCGTTGATCGCGTCGCGCACGCGCGTCATGGTCATGAAATCGGCCTGGAACAGATTCCAGCGCAGCACTTCGCTGAAGTCGAAATTGCTGGCGACGGCGGCTTCGACGGTGGCCCCGTCGGCAATGCGGCCCACGGTGGGCACGTTCACGGTCAGCTTGGAGCCGTCCTGTCCGGACACGCCCAGACCGCCGACTGCGAGATTGCCCTGCGCCATGGCGTAGACCTGCCCGTCCGCCCCGTAGAGCGGGGTCATGATCAGCGCGCCGCCGCGCAAGCTCTTGGCCTTGCCCATGGTGGACACGGTAACGTCGATGCGCTGGCCGGGCTTGGCGAAGGCGGGAAGCTCGGCCGTGATGATGACGGCGGCCGCGTTCTTGAGCGCGGGATTGACGCCGGGCGGCAATTGCAGCCCCAGTCGCCCGGAAACGCCCCGCATGGCCTGTGTCAGATAGGCGAAATTGTCATCGCCCGACCCGTCGAGGCCGACCACGATGCCGTAACCGGTCAACTGGTTCGAACGGACCGAGTGGAACTGGCCGAGGTCGCGAACGCGTTCCGCCATGGCGGGAACCGGCATCACCGCCGCGATGGCGGCGAGGACGATGAGGAGTTTGCGGATCATGGGGAAAGTCATCTCCGGGCTCCTCAGAACGGGGTCACGACGGAGAAGAAGCGCGACAGCCAGCCCGGACGGCCCGAGCGCTGGATCGCGCCTGCGCCCGAATAGGAGATGCGGGCATCGGCCACGCGGATCGAGGGGATGCGATTGTCCTGGTCGATATCGGCCAGGCGGACGATGCCGGACAATTGCACCCATTCGTCTCCCTGGCTCAGTTTCATCAGCTTTTCCCCGCGGACCAGGGCCGTGCCGTTGGGCCGGACCTCGGCGATGGTGACGGTCAGGTCCGCCCGGATGGAGCTGGCCTGCGACGCATCGCCCGACCCATTGAACGACGCATTGGCACCCGCATTAAGATCGGCGGGGTCGATGGGCACGAAGGCGGGCAGGTCCAGGCTGGCGCTGCCGCCGCGCTGCGTGCTGCCGCTCGTGGATTTGCTGGTCTGAGTGCGTTCGACGAGAACCACGGTGATCAGATCGCCGACGCGCGATGCGCGATTGCCGTAATAGAGCGGCGCATATCCCGCGCTCGCATTGTAGATCGCCCCGTCGCCCGATGCGACATAGGAAGGCGGCGCGGGCGGCGGCGGCAGGGCCGCTTCGAACCCGACCGGGCGCGCACCGGCACCGCCGCAGGCGGCGCACATAAGCGCCAGCGGCAGGGCGAGGACACAGGCTTTGACGGGAGCGTTCATGATTTGGGTCCTCACAGCGTCTGGTTGGCGTTGCGCAGCATCTCGTCGACGGCGGAGACCATCTTGGAGCTGATTTCGTAGGCGCGCTGGCATTCGATCATCTCGACGAGTTCCTCGACGATGTTGACGTTCGAACCTTCGAGCATGCCTTGGCGGATATTGCCGCGCCCGGCTTCGCCGCCCGGGCCGAGTTCGGCAGCGCCGCTGGCACCGGTCTCGACCAGGAAGTTGTCGCCGATCGCCTGGAGCCCCGCCGGATTGGTGAAGCGCGCGACCTGGATCTGGCCGAGTTCCACCGGCTCGCCCTCGCCCGCCAGCGTGGCGGAGACGATCCCGTCCGGCGAAACCGAGATTGCGGTCGATCCTTCGGGCACGGTGATCGCAGGCTGGACGGCATAGCCCTGCTGCGTGACCAGCTGGCCTTCCGCCGAAAGGGTGAAATCGCCCGCGCGGGTATAGGCGGTGCGCCCACCCGGCATCTCGATCTGGAAATACCCGTCACCGTCCAGCGCCAGGTCGAAGGCGTTGCTGGTGGTGTTGAGCGTGCCCTGCGTCATGATCTGGCTGGTCGACTGGACCGCCACGCCGGTGCCCAGATTGAGGCCGGTGGCATAGGCCGTCTCACCCGAACTGCGCTGGCCCGCGACGCGTGCGTCCTGATAGGCAAGCGTGGCGAAATTCGCGCGGTCGCGCTTGAAACCGGTGGTGCCGACGTTCGCCAGATTGTTGGCGATGACGCGCATGCGCGAATCCTGTGCTTCGAGGCCGGTGCGGGCGACTTGCAGTGCTGATGTGGGCATTGTCTAATCCCTTTTCGAAATGTCCGGGGTCGATTAACCGAGGCGCATCAGTTGCGCGCCGCTCTGGTCGAGATCCTTGGCGGTGGAGAGGAGCTTGCTGCGCATTGCGAACAGGCGCTGCGCATCGATCATGTCGACCAAGACCTCGGTCGATTTGACATTGGATTGTTCGAGGGCGCCGACCTGGACCGTGGCTTCCTGGTCGGTCGGCAGGATGCCGCCGCCTTCCACTCGGAACAGGCCGTCCAGTCCCTTCGCGATCGGCGAGCCCTGCCAGGTGGCGAGCTTGATCCGGCCCACTTCGGCGGGCGGCGCATCGGGCGCGGCCAGATTGGCGACGCTGATCGTACCATCGGGCGAAATCTCAGGATTGGCACCCGGCGGGATCGTGATCGGCCCGTTCTCGCCCATGACCGTGCGCCCGTCCCCATTGACCAGCAGGCCGGTGGCCGAAACCGAGAGATCGCCGCGGCGGGTATAGGCTTCGGTGCCGTCTTCGGCCTGCACCGCCATTAAGGCTTCGTTGGCGATCGCGATATCGAGCGACTTGCCCGTTTCTATGAATTCGCCCTGTGCCATGTCCGCCCCGCGCACGGCCGCGGTCTGCATGGCGCGCGCTTCGTTGGGCATGCCCTGCAAGGTGACGGGGCGCTGATCGAGCAATTCGGCGCGGAAGCCCAACGTGTTGGCGTTCGCCATATTGCTGGCGACCACGCGCTGGCGATCCATCGACGCTTTCATGCCGGACAAGGCGGTGTAGATCAGGCGATCCATTGATAATCTCCGATTGCGGGAGCCCGGTCAGCCGGGCCCCCGCTAAGGATCAGGTCCGCAGGTTGATGACGGTCTGCGAGATCTGGGTGGCGGTATCGATCGCCTTGGCATTGGCCTGGAAGTTGCGCTGGGCGGTGATCAGCCCGACCAGCTCTTCCGCGATATCGACGTTCGAACGCTCCAGCGCGCCCGATGCGATCTTGCCGAACGCACCCGATCCGCCCGTGCCGTAGACCGCCCCGCCCGAAAGGCCGGTGGCTTCCCAATTGGCATCGCCCACCTTCTTGAGGCCGGTCGGTGCGATGAAGCTGCCGAGAGCGATCGCGCCCACCGGTTCGGACGTGCCGTCCGCATAAGACGCCGAGACGATCCCGACTTCATTCACCGTGACCCCAACGAAATCGGAACCGTCCGCGTTCTGAGCCGGCAGGACCGCGTCCTGCAGCGTGTTGATATCGGGATCGCCATTTCCGTCCAGCGCGAACAATTGCAGCCTGTTGTTGGAGGAATCCACAATTTCGCCTTCGCCGTTGAGCGAGAACGAGCCCGCGCGGGTATATTGGGTGGTGTCGTCGATGGGAGAGCGGGTGGTGAAGAAGCCGTCTCCGGTGATCGCCAGGTCGAGCGCGGAGCCGGTCTGTTCCACCGGGCCGAGCGCGAAATTCTGCGTGATCGACTTCACCGAAGCGCCGATGCCCTGGATCATCTTGGGATTGCTGAGCGAGGTGCCCGCGACGATTTCGGAAAACTCGGTCCGGCTGCGCTTGAAGCCGTAGGTTTCCGAGTTGGCGATGTTGTGCGCGAGAGTGCCGAGCGAGGTCTGTGCGTTCTTGAGACCGTTCAGCGAGGTATAAAAGGACATGAACTTACTCCTGTCGAGAAAAGGGGCTCAGAGGCCGGAAGCGGATTGAGCGGATTCGGTGGTGACGATCAGCTGGTCGAGCTTGTCCGCGATCCGCTCGAGCATTTCGTTGGTTTCGGCCGACCCGGCGAGCGCGGAAAACTGTGCCATCTGCGCCAGCATGTCCTTGTTATCGACCGGTTCGAATGGATCCTGCTGCTGCATCTGCACGGTCAGCAGCTTGAGGAAATCGCCCTGGCCAAGCGCGTCCATGCCGCGGCCCTGCGTCTGACCCAGCGCGCTGGATGCCGCATTGGAGATTGCGGGGTTGTTGGAGATGGCAACCATCACTTCATCCTCATCGTTTCAAGCATCAGCTGCTTGGCGGTCGAGAGGGCCTCGACCATGTTGGAGTACTGGCGCGAGGCTTCGAGCATCTCGACCATTTCGGCGTTCTCATCGACCGGGGCTTCCCAGACGTCGCCGTTCTCGTCGGCCAGGGGATGGCCGGGATCGTGGCGGCGGATCGGCGCGACATCTTCGCG